>NZ_NDIM01000362.1:0-8709 GCF_002241375.1 Vibrio sp. V19_P1S1T109
TGTTCTAATGGTGATATTTAATTTCTCTGATAGTAAGTTTATTCTTTCACGCTTGATACCAATAGTTTCTATTTATTGTCTATTGAGATATCGACATGCAATTAGGGAAAACTGGCATTCAGAGTTAAGAGGTTTTTTTATCTCTGGATTATTGATAATAGTGATTTTCTCTGGCTATCATTTTTTCCGTAGTGATGAATTTTCTTTGCCTAGAACGTTAATTGCAAGTTTGGTTTATTTGCTTTTTGTACCGTGGAATAAAATATCACGCCAGTGGATTTATTATATTGTTGCATTAGCTTCAGTTATTTGCGGGCTGAATGCGTTGTATGAACATTTTGTGATGAACATTGCGCGTGTTGGCATTGCGACAAACCCGATACCTTATGCGTTATACGTCTCTTTTCTTTTGTTGTGTTGCGTTTACTTTGTTTTAAATCAATCAGATAGAACATTAAAAACGCTTGCTAGTATAGGCGGCTTGCTTTCGTTGACAGCCATCATCATGACCGATGTGCGAGGGGTAATTCTCTTTTTACCTGTGGCGATTCTTTATTTGATGATTGTTGCAGTAAAGCCGATCATTAAACATTATATTGTTTTGTGTTTTTCAATATGTGCTATTTCGGTGCTATTTTATGCATTTTTTGAGAAAGAAATTGATACTCGGATTAAACAGACGCAATACGAAATTTCGATGATAGAGAAAGGGAACCATAATACCTCTATCGGTATTCGGTTGGACTTATGGAAGCATGGTTTGGATGTGATTGTTCATGACCCTATTTTTGGTCTTGGGGATGACAGTTTGCAAGACAGCATTTCCGGTATGAAAAATCGTGGTGCAGCTATTCAGCCCCATTTACATAATCAATATTTAGATTCTTTAGCCCGCTATGGGGTGGTGGGAACTCTGGTAATGTTTTTATTTTGTTTTACTTTAATCATTAATTTTACTTGTTCGGGTGTTAAATATATCGGTAATCCACTAGTTAATAGCATGCTTATTATGCTTATGCTTGCAGGTTTAACTGATGTTCCTTTGCACCATACACATCTTATTTATTTACTAACGATCTTATGTGGCTTGTTGATCCGTTTTTCAGAGATAGGAAAGGATAAAAAGTCGCCATCTTTTTAAATAATATTTATTGAATAATGAGTAAACGGTTAGTTTAAAAAGTTAATTCTTCCTGCCAAACTATAGAATCAGCGATAACTCGAGCAGGATTACCCGCTGCTGCTGAGTTATCGGCAACGGAATGTGTTACTGTTGAGTTAATACCAACGATCGAACCATTGCCAATTGACACGCCTTTTAATACAGTGACGTTATCGGCTAACCAAACTCGTGAACCGATATAAATACTTTTAGCTAAATTGATACGCTTCCCATCACGCAATATATCATGGCCATCACTGGTCATTATCTTTACATTACGTGAAAACATACAGTTGTCACCGATAAGAAGTTGAGTATTACGTTCTCGGCAAGAGAAAAAGCAATTCTCCCCTATAACACAATTTGTCCCGATTTCTAAGGTACAGTTTTCACCATTCAACTCAATTGAGACGCCTTTTAAATTAGCACCATCATGAATGATAAGGTGATTGTTTTTACCATTAACGTGAATGTCACAGTAACGGATTCGAGTGTTTTTACCAACCTGAATATGATTGTTCGGTTTAATCCTAATTTTATTACGCAATTTTTCTATAAAAGAGAAACCAGACATATTCAATCCCTTAGTATGAGCTTCGGTTAATAAACTAAAGTTGTTATTATTTGCACGCCATAGTTAGTTTCCTAATTTACGAAACGTATAATTACCGCGAACTTTGCGCCATAGGGCAAACACATCGGTTTTAGGGAATATAGCAATACGTCGTATTTGATATAGATCTTGATGTATTAACAATGGGCCGCTGTTGGTAGCAACCGCAAATTGATAGCCACATTGATGCACGATCTGTTTTGAGAGCGCATCATGATCGCCATAGGGGTATGCAAAAGAAACCAGTTGTTCGCCTAGTAGCTCTTCGAGTTCAAGCTTATTACGTGAGATCTCTTTACGCTGTTCAGATTCACTGAGTTTGCTGAGAAATGGATGAGTTATTGTATGGCCCCCAATTTCAACTAGCCCTGAGTCGTGTAATGTTTTGACTTGCTTGCGAGACATTAAAGGCACTGGTTTTTCTGGGTTGCTCGGTACTTCAACATCCCAACGGTTAAAATCCTCCCCCGTTACTACAAAGACAACCGCTTTAAAACCATATTTTCGTAATAGCGGCAACATCAATTCGTAGTTATCTTGATACCCGTCATCAACCGTTAAGATGATATAGCGCTTGCCTGATTCAAGGCGGTGAATGAGCCCTTTATCCGCTAAATCTTTAAAGGTTAGCGTTTCAACCCCCATTTTTTTCAGCAGTTTGAAGTGCTTTTCAAGCATGTCAATATGCAGATAGGTTCCATGTACGCCTTTTTCACTTTCATCCTTAATAAAGCGATGATACATAATAATCGGCATCTCTTTACGCAGCTTTTCAACATAAACCGTTTGATAAATATCTTCTATTTGATCGACCACATTGGTTAAGCTGTAGCTGTGCTGAATTATCTCACTGACTTGTGGTGAACAGTGTGGCGTTTTTAACCCTTGTTCTACATATTGACTAATTTTTGCAAAATCAATATCGAGATCTTTAGGCCCGATGTCACCGAAGTTGCTTGCCATGGCTGCAGCGATATTATCGTCATCGACAATACCAATTGCATTTGCCTCACCGATTGCCAGAGTAGGCCGTCCACACAACAAAGATTCCATTGCTACTCTGCCAGCCCCAATGACTAAGTCTGATTGAGCAAGTATCGAAACGACATCTTGTGAATAACCAAGAAAGTGAACGTCAGAAGTAAACTTATCAAAACGCGCTTCAATTTTAGAGCCAGATATGACCTGAATATGGTATTTTGCTGAGTCTAAACACTCCTCGAGCAACCGATAACAAAGATCCCCTTTAGGGCCGGTTAATCGACCAATAATACTGACAACAGGTTTGCTATTTTGAGGAGCATTTTGCCAAGCGAATTCTTGCGTTTCAATGCCGTTTCGGCTTACGACGAGCGAGCTTTGTGGAACATTCAATTCAGTCATGAGTTGTTGTTCAATAGCCTCACAAACCGGTAGTGCTTTGTCACCCATGGCGTGAAATTTTTTACGAGAGGCGTGTACAGGCTGACGACCATGTACTGTGGTGACCATAGGCGTATTTGTTAATTTGCAAGCAATGTGACAACTCCAGCTGGAGGCGCGAGAGTGAGCATGCACTAGCTGGATATGGTGTTTCTTAATCAGATAAATAAGATAACCCACATGCCAAAAGCGGCGAGGAATACTGCGTTTATTAAAACGGAGTTTATAAAATAGCCCTTGGTGAGGTTTTGTTAGCGTATCGGAAACATAAAATACCTTATGCCCACGCTTTGTCAGTTCATCGCCAACAGTAGTGGCGTACACCTCCGCCCCAGTGACCTCAAGTTGAGATAAGGCCATTAATATATTCATTAATACTCCACGAGTTAGCAGCCAATGCTTTTTATATGTCTAAGAAACATGATCAATTTTTCATTCCTCCCTCTTCCAATCGTCACTCCATATTAGTCTTCCATTGAGAGGAGAGATCTATTCGTTACTGCCTTTTAGGGAGAGGTGTTTACTAGTTCCTCCCCCTTTTAGGGGGAGGTTAGGAGGGGGGATTACAGCCATCACTACTTATTAATCAACGCCATATACTCAGCCACACCTTCAGCCACCGTCTTAAATTGATGCTGGCAACCTGCGGCGCGCAATTTCGTTAAATCGGCCTCGGTGAACTCTTGGTAAGCACCTTTTAAGTGATCTGGGAATGGAATGGTTTCAACGTCACCTTTACCATGGTGTTTGATAACGGCTTTAGCGACTTCTTGGAAAGATTCTGCGTTGCCGGTACCCAAGTTATAAATACCAGATACACCGCTGTTCATAAACCATAAATTCACAGCCGCAACGTCACCCACATAAACGAAATCACGCTGGAAGGTTTCACTACCTGCAAACAGTTTCGGGTTTTCACCCGCATTCATTTGATTATTTAAATGAAAAGCAACAGAAGCCATTGAGCCTTTGTGCTGTTCGCGCGGGCCATAGACATTGAAGTAACGAAAACCGGTAATTTGGGAAAGAGTTTCACCGTGTGTTTGTGCTTCTTGCCAAATACGGCGCACATAGTTATCAAACTGCTGCTTGGAATAGCCATACACATTCAGCGCACCTTCATACTCTTTTTCTTCAATGAAGGTATCGGTATCGCCATAGGTTGCGGCTGATGAAGCATACAAAAATGGAATGTCGCGCTCTAAGCAGTAGTGCAGTAGCTCTTTAGAATACTCATAGTTATTAAGCATCACATACTTGCCATCCCATTCGGTGGTGGCAGAGCAAGCGCCTTCATGGAATACCGCTTCAATAGGGCCGAAATCCTCACCAGACATGATCTGCACCAAGAAATCGTCTCGGTCTATGTAATCGGCAATGTCCAGATCAACTAGGTTTTTGAATTTACGCCCATTTTTTAAATTATCGACAACAAGAATATCAGTAATGCCTTGTTCATTTAGCGCTTTGATAATGTTGCTGCCAATCATGCCAGCGCCGCCAGTTACGATGATCATAGATTTGTCCTGAATAAATGTTAGCTGCATGGAAGTATAACATTTCAAGAAGTATTAGGAAGAGTGGCATAGATGATGTACCAACTGGTTGTAGAGCGAGCAATTGCTGCTGTTGATATGTCGGTTTCATCACAGTTATTTCGTGTAGTTAAAAAAATGGAGTTTAGATTGGATAAGATAACGGGTCGTAAAAATGACTTCATTCTGAGTGATTTAAGAGCTCGCTATCTGACTATCGCCACTTTGGCTCGATTAAGGTACAATTTCGCCAATTAATGCTGTGACTAACTGTTACACCAAATGAAGTATTATCGTATTGGGGACTATACCCAAGGGCGGTAGCGTGCCTAATTGTTAGAAAAAAGGGAAATTTGTGAATAACCATTACCAGTCATCCAATCAAAATCATCCATATACACAAATTCCAAGTTTTTACGAACAGAATGATGAAATTGATCTCAAAGAGCTTTTTCTTGCTCTTTGGCAAGGAAAGTGGATCATCATTTTAACTACCCTAGTGTTTGCGATAGGCGCGATTGCTTACGCGTTAACGGCACAAGAGTGGTGGAGTAGTAGCGCGAAAATTGCAGTGCCACAAGTTCAAGATTTCACTGAATACCAGTCTCAAGTTAAGCAATACCAACCGATTTTTGACGTTTATCAAGAAGACGGTACGATGTTGGTGAATAACTATTTAGATGGTTTGGTCATGCCTCAACAACTATTTCAGTCATTTGTCATGGCTTTTGAGTCGAATAAAAATAAACGTACTTTTTTAGACAACAATGCGGTTTTTCAAGATTTCAAGAATAAGTTAGATGCCGATGCCGATGAATCTACACGTCGTTTGTATAGTGAATGGTTTAATAAACTAACTGCATCACAACCAGATAAAAGCAATCAAAACATTATTGAGCTAAAGGTTCAGGCAACAACAAAGCTTGATAGTTATAATATGTTACAAAACTATATTACTTATATTAGTGATATTGTGCGTCGCGATGCTTTGCAAAACTTAAATGCAGTTATTACAAGTAAAATAAATGAATTGCTGCAACAAAAAACAGCGCTTTCTTTACAAGCGAAACAAAACCTTGAAGTTGAAATTCAACGCGCTGAGTATGCACTGCAAATAGCGAAAGCAGCAAAGGTTGACACACCTATACAAAACTTAGGTGAGAAAGAAATTTTTCCCATAAATCTAGGAAGTGCAGCTATTGAAGCAAAAATAAATGCGTTAAAAACCATATCAAACCTGAATGTGATTGAGCCGCGTTTACAGCAGGTAGACTCAAAACTAACGCTGATTAATAATACAAAAATAAACCCTGATATAGAGTTTGCTACCTTTCAGTATCTTGATGATGTCCAAATTCCACTGAACAGAGATAAACCCAAACGAGCACTTATTGCAGTGCTAGGGGCGTTGTTGGGCGGAATGTTAGGTGTAGCGATTGTGTTGGTTAGGTTTGCGTTTAGGAAAGAGCCTAAATAAATGATTTTTTTGAGGATCTATTGGGGCGGTTTTCAAAAAGTAAGTAAAATCTAGGTTTTATAAAGGATTGGCGAGAATCGACTGTCTAAAAATGAATAAAAAGCGTCTCAGGCTAGTCTTAGTGTCTGAGATTAAATTAATATAAAATTGCCATTTTTAAGTGGCAAAATATCTTGAACATATCTCTCTTTAAGTTGGTTATATCATGTCAAAGAAAAAGATCCTGACGGTCTTTGGTACGCGTCCAGAAGCCATCAAAATGGCACCTCTGGTTCACGCACTCGCTGAAGATGATCGCTTTGAAGCGAAGTGCTGTGTAACCGCTCAGCACCGTGAAATGCTCGACCAAGTATTAGAGCTTTTTGAAATCAAGCCAGACTATGACTTGGATTTAATGAAAGCAGGGCAAACGCTCAATGATGTGACCGCAGGGATCATTCAATATCTGAAACCAGTATTACAAGAGTTTAAACCCGATGTTGTGCTAGTTCATGGTGATACCGCGACAACATTTGCAGCCAGCCTAGCTGCGTACTATGAGCAAATTGCCGTAGGGCACGTAGAAGCGGGTTTACGAACTGGTAATATATACTCTCCATGGCCAGAGGAGGCTAACCGTCGCTTGACTGGTGTGCTGACCAAGTACCATTTTGCCCCGACTGAAACATCGAAACAAAACCTGCTTAAAGAAAATTTCAATCCAGTTGATATTACGGTTACTGGGAATACTGTTATTGATGCCTTGCTTATGATCAAAGATAAAATTGCAACGGACGAAGACCTAAAAGGTACTCTTGCCGCGCAATTCCCATTTTTAGATGAAACTAAAAAATTAATATTGGTTACAGGGCATCGCCGCGAAAGTTTTGGTGGTGGCTTTGAGCGGATCTGTGAAGCATTGGCTCAAACAGCAAAAGCACACCCTGAAACACAAATTCTTTATCCAATGCACTTGAACCCAAATGTACGAGAGCCGGTTAACCGTATTTTAGGCGCTGTAAATAACATCCATTTGATAGAGCCTCAGCAATATTTACCGTTTATCTATTTGATGAGTCGTGCACATATCATCCTAACTGATTCCGGCGGCATACAAGAGGAAGCCCCTTCATTAGGTAAACCCGTACTTGTTATGCGCGATACCACCGAAAGACCAGAAGCAATCGAAGCGGGCACGGTGAAGTTGGTAGGTACGGATGTTGAAAAGATTGTCGCTAGTTTAAATCAATTATTAACTAATAAGTCAGCTTATCAGGAGATGAGTTTTGCCCATAATCCATATGGTGATGGCGCGGCTTGTCAGCGAATTTTGAACGAATTAGTTAAATAAAATTTTAGGAATAAAATAATGTTATTTGAAACAATTTCAGTTATCGGACTGGGTTATATTGGCTTGCCAACTGCTGCTATGTTTGCATCGCGTAAAAAGAAAGTCATTGGTGTAGATGTTAATCAGCATGCAGTAGATACCATTAATCAGGGTAAAATTCATATCGTAGAACCGGACTTAGATATGATAGTCCACGCTGCCGTGACCGAAGGATACCTGAAAGCGGTAACTAAGCCTGAACCTGCGGATGCGTTTCTTATTGCAGTACCTACGCCTTTTAAACCTTGTACGGACGGAGCTATTCCTGAGCCTGATCTTACTTATATAGAATCAGCTTGTAACGCTATCGCCCCTGTATTGAAAAAAGGTGACTTAGTTATTCTCGAATCAACATCGCCAGTTGGTGCAACTGAACAAGTTGCGCAGTGGCTAGCTGCTGCTCGTTCAGATCTGTCTTTTCCTCAAACAGCTGGAGATGAAGCGGATATTAATGTTGCGCATTGTCCTGAGCGAGTGCTTCCTGGTCATGTTGTTCGCGAACTAGTAGAAAACGACCGTGTGATTGGTGGTATGTCAACCTGTTGTTCAGAGCGTTCTGTAGAGTTGTACAAAACCTTTGTTCTAGGTGAATGTGTTATCACTAACGCACGCACCGCTGAAATGGCAAAATTAACCGAGAATTCATGTCGTGATGTTCAAATAGCATTCGCCAACGAGCTTTCAATTATTTGTGACAAACTGGACATTAATGTTTGGGAACTCATCTCTTTAGCAAACCGTCATCCACGTATTAATATTTTACAGCCTGGGCCTGGTGTTGGTGGGCACTGTATCGCCGTTGACCCTTGGTTTATTGTATCGAAAACACCAGAAGAAGCGCAAATAATCCACACTGCGCGTAAAGTGAATGATGCCAAACCTGAATGGGTTATTAATAAAGTAAAATTGGCTATTGCAGAGTTCTTACAAGCTAATCCGGACAAAACAGCCCGTGAAGTGACGGTTGCTTGTTATGGTTTAGCATTTAAACCAGATATAGATGATCTAAGAGAAAGCCCGGCAATGGAAATTGTAAAATCAATATCGAGTTATCATGCAGGTAAAGTCTTAGCTATAGAACCAAATATTGAATGCTTAAATATAGATAATGTTCAATTATCTACATTAGAT
>NZ_NDIM01000111.1:0-8698 GCF_002241375.1 Vibrio sp. V19_P1S1T109
GAGTTGGTATTGAGCACTTGTGCATGATTGACATCCCTATGTTCATATTTTCTGGTATTTAAGTGAGTAGAGTGAAGAAACAGGCTACATGTGGCATGTATGGTATGGTTGACTAAATTTTAGTGATGCTACAATGTTACGATCATAAGCGGGTACATTTGGAGTCAGTTAAACATGGATAGAGCAGGCATCTCAGCCGTTAAAGTGGCACTTATCTACGCAACATTTGCCGTGCTCTGGATATTATTCTCGGATATGACAGTCGAATTATTGCTAGATAACGCCCAGTTGCGCGCTCTCGCTCAAACCTATAAGGGGTTGATGTTTGTCATTATTACCGCCTTACTTTTGCTCATGTTGGTGCTTAGAGGGAATCGCTTACTAGAAAAGGCCAATGATATGGACAGCCTCACTGGGCTGCACAGTCTTAGTATGTTTGTGCGTACTCTCAATATCACGATCAAAAAATTAAAGTCTAATGAGCGATTTATTCTTTGTTACCTCGATGTCGACGATTTTAAAAGTATCAACGAAACTCTGGGGTTTGAGCGTGCAGATGCATTTTTGCAGAATTTAGCTCACGATATTAACGAAATGACTTTGCCCGGCTCATTAGTATCGCGCTTACATGCCGATCAGTTTGCCAGTTTTGTAAAGTTGAGTGACGCTGTAGATATGGATTCTCATGTTCGGAGCGTCCAACGTCTGTATACCCATCGGGCCAAGCAACACAATATTGAAACAACTTGCTGCATAGGTGTTGCCATTTACCCAGCCGATGGTATCAGCGCCAGAGAACTGATGGTTTCCGCGACTGAGGCTCTTAATGTTGCAAAGAAACAAAAGAATGCCATTCAGTATCATGACAAAACATTAACAGAAAAAGCGATGCAGCGCCGGCAAATGGTCCTCGACCTGCGCTTAGCGATCGACGACGATAGCTTAACGGTTGTATATCAACCTAAATATGACCTAAAAACATTAACAGTCAACGGTGTCGAAGTACTGATTCGTTGGAACCATCCTGTTAAAGGCGCTATCCCACCTGATGTTTTTATCCCATTAGCCGAGGACAATGGCTTGACGGGCGCTATCTCCAAATTTGTGGTTGGAAAAGTATCACAGGAGCTGGGGCGTTCAGGAATATTGGGGACACAAATTAAACACGTTGCTGTTAATGTCTCCGCGACTGAGTTCAATAATGCTGATGAGATGTATGAACTCACGCGATTTATTCAGCAGCATGAGAATTTGAACTCATTCATACGCATTGAAATTACGGAAACAGCAACGCTTACCGATATGAAAAAGAGTGTTGAAATTATTTCTAATCTGCAATCTAACGGGATTACTTTTTCCATCGATGATTTTGGCACGGGTTATACGTCACTTGCCATGCTCAAAGATCTTACTGTAGACGAAATCAAAATTGACCGCAGTTTCGTCTCTGAAGTAGAACATGATGATCGCTCAAGAACGATAGTGAATGCCATTATTGCTATGGCGCAAAGTTTTGACATCAATATTGTGGCAGAAGGCGTAGAGACAGCCAACCAATTGAAAATTTTGCAGACAATGGGCTGTCAACAAGTGCAGGGCTACTACCTAGGACACCCAATGCCAGTGGAAGATCTTATTAACCATCTATCTTTGAATATTAATTAAAAATCTCACCTATAAAATGAGTAGTACGCTCAGTACTTATTAAGCTGATGAGGTATGTATTTAGCTAGTTTGGTTGACTGCCGCTTCTTTGCAAGGCCGCTTCTTCACCCTCATGCACTGACTCTCAAAGCAAGAGGGCGAAGATTTTTCATACCAAGCTTCAGTTACCTAATTCAGCATAGTGTTCCTAAAAAAGATAAGTCTCATAACGAGCAAATGACAAACGATGGCTACAAGGTTTGCTGTAGTTGGAAATAGCGGCCTTGTTTGGCCAATAACGTTTGGTGGCTACCGTATTCCACTATTTCACCTTGTTCAATCAGGCAAATAGCATCCATTGTTTCTAACTCGACCAAGCGGTGAGTAATAAAGAGGACCGTTTTATGCGCAAAATGCTGTTGAAATAGAGCCAGAATTTGCTGCTCTGTTTGTTTATCCAAGCCTTCCGTGGGTTCATCGAGTAATAAAATGGAACCGTTATGCAGCAGTGCGCGCGCGATACCGATGCGGCGTTTCTCTCCACCAGATAGCTGACGGCCGCCGTCACCCAGCCATGCGTCCAAACCTAGATCGTCCAATAGAGTATGTAAACCGACTTGCGTTAAGGCGTGAGCTAACTGTTGATCGTTTGCGCTTGGATTGGCCATCGCGAGGTTGTCTCGCAGCGTGCCATTGAGTACATCTACACGTTGGCTAACCACACTGATGGTTTGGCGAAGTTCGTTCTCATTCCACGCTGTTAAGTGGGTACCTGCAATAGAGACGCTACCTTGCTGTGGATCCCAATAGCGTGACAGCAATTGCATTAAGGTTGATTTGCCCGAGCCTGTTTGCCCCACTATCGCAACGCGATGCCCTGCGGGAATATGGAGATTAACACCGCGTAACACATCTTGGCTGCTGTCAGGATAGTGAAAGGTTACGTCTGAAAATTCAATATCGAATTGACCTGAGTGCTGAGTTAAAGCGGTAGGAAATTGGACTTCAGGCTCAGCCAGAATAATATCGTTGAGGCGGCGAGCAGAAGTGAGTGTTTGCCCTAAATGTTGAAATGCACCAGCAATCGGCATCAGCAGTTCAAAACTTGCCATAGTTGCAAAAGCCACCAGTGCAATCATCGGGTCGGGTTGATTACCTGCCACACCATCGGCGGCAAGCCAGATCACTAACACAAGCGTCCAGCCATTAGCGAGCATGAGCAGTGCTTGTGCAAGGCCAGAAAAATGAGCGTTAGCCAATTGATTGACCAGCAATTTTTGCTGCGCGCTAAGAATCGCTTCACGGTAACGGTTTTCTGCACCAAACAGGGTCAGTTCACTGTAGCCTTGCAACCAGTCAAGCGTTGCAATACGCAAATCCGCCTTGTGCTGGGTGAGCTCGGCACCATTACGCTGACCCAGTTTATAAAAGAGGACAGGCCACACGAGCAGTAGCGTCAGAAGAATTGCACCAAGGGTTAAGCCAACGGCAGGGTCAAACCAACATAAGAATGCCGTTAACGCACTAATGCCCAGTACACCCACGGTTACTGGGCTGATTAAGCGTAAATAGACGTGATCCATAGCATCGATATCTGCCACTAGACGGTTGAGTAAATCAGCGTCTCTGAGGTTTGACACACGACCTGGGATCAGTGGCGCGAGTTTTTGGAAGAAGAAAATACGCAGATCCGTCAGCAGCTTGAATGTAGCATTATGGCTGACAACACGCTCACCCCAACGTCCTGCAGTGCGTCCCATGGCAAACCCACGTACAAACGCGCCCGGTAGCATGTAGTTAAATGTTTCACGAGCAATGGTTAAGCCAGCAATGGCCGCTGCGGATAAAAACCAGCCGGATAAGGTCAGTAGACCAATCGAGGCAAACAGGGTTAAAAAGGCCAGCAGCATACCGAGAGATAAACCAAACCAGTGCTTTTTATACAATTTAAGGTAAGGGATGAGATCACGCATCAAGGTTCCCCTTATTGGCTTCATCAAGCGCTTGATTAGCTTGTAACATATCGTAAAACAGCCCCTTTTGCTGGCTGAGTGTATTGTAATCGCCTGTTTGAACTATCGCCCCATTTTGCATCACCAAAATCTGTTGCACCGATTTTAATGGTGCTAATTGGTGTGTCACGATTAAAGCGGTGTGGTGTTGAATTTGGCGGTTCAAACCTTGCATCACTAACTGTTCGCTGCGGGCATCTAAGCTGGCGGTTGGTTCATCAAGTAGCCAAAAATTGCCGTTTTGTAGCAGCGCTCGAGCAAGTGCAATTCGCTGAGCTTGTCCGACAGATAATCCACCAGATCGATCGGTGATGGCGTAATCCAAACCATGTTTGTCGACAAATTCAGCCGCATAGGCATTATCTAAAGCCGAATGAAGCGCTTCGTCACTCATGTCATGCTTGCCGAGGCTGATATTCTCAACGATGGTTCCGTGCACCAATAGTGGGTTTTGCCCAACCCAACTGATCTGCTTACGCCAGCTGGTATGCTCAAGATCGCTCAGTTCAATACCATTAATTTTCAAACTGCCTTGGTAAGGCATGAAGCCTAAAATGGCGTTTACTAAGCTGGTTTTACCTGCACCGCTTGGCCCGACAAGCGCAGTGGTTGAATGGTTATCTAACGTAAATGAAATTGGGCCGACCAAGCGTTTTCCTTCTGGACTAAACACTTCGAGATCTTGCGCTACAATGTCAATCTGCTGTGCACCGTCGAGCGAGATAGATCCTGATTTCACTTTGCTGATGTCTGTTTCCAAAAACTCGACAATGCTTTCAGCCGCGCCGACAGCTTGTTGTTTGGCGTGATAAAAGGTGCCCAAATCACGTAATGGTTGATAAAACTCAGGCGCAAGGATCAAGATAAATAGGCCGGAAAATAGAGTTACGGCTGTACCGTAGTAGCCGAAATTCAACTCGCCAATAAAGCTAAAACCAAAGTAAACGGCGGTGATGGCGATCGATATCGAGGTGAAAAATTCTAACACTGCTGATGATAGAAAGGCGATTTTCAATACATCCATTGTGCGAGTGCGAAAGACTTCAGAAGCGCCTTTAAGCTGATCGGCTTCGGCTTGTGTGCGGTTGAATAGGCGTATTGTAGTCATCGACTGCAGGCGATCATAAAAGTGACCAGATAACCGCTGCAGAGCTTTGAAATTTTTACGATTAGCATCGGCCGCTTTCATACCGACTAAGGCCATAAACAGCGGCACTAAGGGTGCGGTGATTAAGAAAATCAAACCCGCCGCCCAGTTGACGGGAAAGACCACAATCAAAATCATAAACGGGATCAACACAGATAATGACATCTGCGGTAAATAGCGCGCAAAAAAGTCCTGCATGTTTTCGACTTGTTCAAGCAGTAATGTTGCCCATGCACCGGCAGGCTTACCTTTAATGTAAGCAGGGCCCAACTCGCGAACTTTATCCAGTATTAACTGACGGATATAAATGCGGATCTGCTCTCCGCAGCGAAAACCCGCAATTTCACGCCCCCATGCGCACGCGGCACGTGCGGCAATCGTCACCACCAAACCAAGAAAATAGGGAATGAGCTCTGCTTTATCAACTTGTTCAATAATCAGTTGATGCAGAATGGAGGCGAGGAGTGCGGCCTGAGCCAGCAAAAACACACTTGATAATACGCCAAGGCCAACAGCAATCATTAACCAGCGTTTTGCCAGTTTACTTTGCTGTTTGAGCCAATTATTCAAGCTACGTTGCTTTTTCTTATCCATTTCGAAGGCTTAATGAGAATTATTATGTAAACGGAAGGGCGGTAGTATACAAAATAAAGCCCGATGGATATACCACCGGGCTGTAGGGTTTTGTTATAAAACTGGAAAATAACCATTTGCTTACTTGTCGTTCATGCCTACTTATCGTTCAAGCTATCTAGGTAACGTTCCGCATCTAAGGCGGCCATACAACCTGTTCCTGCCGAAGTGATCGCTTGGCGATAGTTGTGATCCATCACATCACCAGCAGCAAACACACCTTCAATACTAGTTTGAGTTGCATTACCATCAAGGCCAGATCTAACCACGATATAGCCCTCTTTCATCTCTAGCTTACCAGCAAACATGTCGGTATTCGGTTTGTGACCAATCGCGATAAAGACGCCCATCACGTCCAGATCTTCTGTAGTTTCTGATTGGGTGTGTTTCATACGAACACCCGTCACGCCAGTCTCATCACCTAAGACTTCCTCTAAGGTACGGTCAGTGTGTAGCACTATATTGCCGCTTGCGACTTTATCCATCAGACGGTTAATCAGTATTTTTTCTGCGCGGAACGAATCACGGCGGTGGATGAGGTGAACTTGTGCCGCAATATTAGATAGATAAAGCGCTTCTTCCACAGCGGTATTGCCGCCGCCCACTACTGCAACTTTTTGGTTACGATAGAAAAAACCATCGCAAGTAGCACAAGCGGAAACTCCTCGTCCTTTAAAGACTTCTTCTGAATCTAAACCTAGGTAACGTGCGGATGCACCTGTTGAAATGATCAGAGCATCGCAGCTATATTCTGCACTATCGCCTTTAAGGCGGAATGGCCGCTGTGAAAAATCAACTTCATTAATATGATCAAACACAATCTCGGTTTCGAAGCGCTCGGCATGCTCTTTCATTCGCTCCATTAAAGCAGGGCCCGTGAGGCCTTCGGCGTCTCCTGGCCAGTTTTCTACTTCTGTAGTGGTCGTTAACTGACCACCTTGCTGCATACCGGTAACGAGAACTGGATTAAGGTTAGCGCGAGCTGCGTAAACGGCTGCCGTATAACCAGCCGGGCCAGAACCAAGAATAAGAAGTTTGCAATGTTTCACGTTGCTCATGGGGACTCCAGTATCGAAAATGCTCGAAAATTTAACACGATTGTAGGGAATATCTCGAGTCAATTAAAGCGATTACATGGGCTAGCTTAGAAATAATCGTTATATAGCCAAACTAAGCAATGATGGGACTTGGCTAATAAGTCAGCCAACGTGTTTTTAAGCAATTTCGGCCGCTGGCTTTAGCCGCATAAAGCAGTTGGTCGACTTCTTCACACAATGCTTGGAGATCTAAATCCGTATTCGTTGCGCTCAACACGCCAAAACTCGAAGTGACGGATACCGATTCTCGTGATTCGGTTACAAAATCGTGGTCTTCAATTTTTCGGCGTAAGGTTTCGGCAATTTCGCTAGCGACGCTTAAGTCAGTGTCGGGTAGTAAGATGAGAAACTCTTCCCCACCGTAGCGAGCGACAACATCGGAAGAGCGTACCGATGACTTAAAGATAGCCGCAGTTTCCACTAATACTTGATCGCCGAAGGCGTGACCATAAGTGTCATTAATGACTTTAAAATAATCAATATCGGTCAAAATAAGGCTAATCGGTTTTGCATCTTCATTATGTTGGATCTGTTCGTCTAATTGCGCTGAATCGAATGGTTCGGAGTTTTTTTTAGGTGAAGATTGACCTTTGAACCAAGTCTGTTGCCACATCAAAATCCGTTGTGCGAGTTTAATAAGCGCTTCGCTACTATTTTGGTAAGAGTTGGATTGATGTTTTGCAAATCGTTCTTCCATGTAGCGTCGATTATACAAGCCAGTCAAGGTGTCCGTTTTGGCAAGCATGCCCATTTTGATGCGAGAGCGGTTGGCCCAGATAAATATGACCAATAATCCGATTAATGCAAGGGCAAGGAAAAAGACGATTTCACCTAATAGATGAAACGTTTTCTGATGGTTTTCAATTTCTAGCTTTTGAAGTACGTTGTTCCAGTTTAGATCCTGATTTTCATATTGTAGACGCTCAAGATCAAACAACATTTGTTGTCTCTGTAAGTTCTCTATCTGTTCAACATTGCGAAGTGTGAGCGAACGTAAATGATAAAAATCATAAGTTTCATAGGCTTGTTTGTAGTTATTTTGCCCAGCATAAGCCTGTGCTGCCACTTTTAACAACTCTATCTGTTGAATAAGTAGATTTGATCTTTGTTTGATATGCGCAATGAGTGGTTCTACAAATTCAATCACTTCACCGTAGCGTTTTTGTTCCAATAGATCTTGTGTTTGTAATAGCTGAAAAGTGGCAAGGTAGCCTGGTTGGCTTTCTCGGTACTGCAGTTCCTCCGCTTTTTTCAAGAAAAAGCGCATTTGATCACGGTTGTTGGTATCTCGATAAAGCCGTGCAAGTTCAATGTTAATACGAAAGCGATGTCGCCCGTCACCCAGTATTTGTGCCAGCTTGAGTGCTGTTTTATAGGTTTCGATCGCCGCCGTGATTTGATTACGTGACTCTTGCAACTTAGAGATGTCGAGTAAGCTAACCAACTGGCTATAGGACATTTTACGCTGCTTGAAGTAACTGTAGGAATTTTCAAGTAACAGCTGTGAACGATCAAAATCTTGTAGCTGAACCAGTATTTGACCTAGACCGTGAGATATTCTCTCCATTAACTCTTTGTTATCAATGGATTTTGCTGTATCAATTGAGGTCATTATTGCGGCGTACGATTTTTTAAACTCGCCTTGCTCTTGGTAATAGAGGCTTTTAGCTAGTAATACTTCTGATTCGATTTGTGCATTGTGATCGTTTCCTGCTTCAACTAACAGTGCGTCAAGTTTCGGCAACACGTCGACTTTTTGGTGCCGTAAAGCTTGAATCTCTCTTAGTTTGAGAGTGAGCGTTTCAACGTTGGTGTGTTCTGTTCGCTTTAATCCTAATTGTGCCGCTTCTAAGCTCCTATCATATTCCTCTAGTAGCCCATACACAGTTGCTTTGGCTAAATAGTAACGTACAACGAGAGCGGAAGGCTGTGACAATATGATGTAGTCTTCTTCTAGTTCACTAATTTGTGCTTTTGCCTTGATCGGTAGTGAATAGGTGATCTGCTCAATTCCCTCCAATGCTTGGAGAAATTTATCTTTAGGATCCATAGCCGCATAGGCATTGATTACACTGAAACCTAATGCGATGAAAGTCCACAGTGTGACTTTAATACTAGAGTTCACGAGTTGAGGATCTCCTTATCAGTTGAGCGATGTTTCAACT
>NZ_NDIM01000256.1:0-8625 GCF_002241375.1 Vibrio sp. V19_P1S1T109
GAGGGTAACAACATGACGATTGAAAATGGGGTAAGAATATTGGCGGGCAGCATGGTACTGCTGTCGATCGTTTTAACTGTGTTTGTCCATTCAAACTTTATTTGGCTAACGGTATTTGTTGGAGTGAACTTAATTCAAAGCGCTTTCACAGGGATTTGTCCAGCGGCCTTTTTCTTGAAAAAGCTTGGCCTGCACTGAGGATTTACTTACCTTACCATGCCGCTTTTGTTTAATTTTACTGGAGTAATTTATGACTAAGATTGTGATTATTGGTGGTGTCGCGGGTGGTGCATCCGCAGCGGCTCGTGCTCGTCGACTCAGCGAAGAAGCTGAAATCATTATGTTTGAGCGGGGCCCCTTCGTTTCATTTGCTAACTGTGGCTTGCCATATCACATTGGCGGTGACATCAAAGAGCGCAGCAATTTGCTGCTACAAACACCGGAAAGCTTTTTAGCGCGTTTTAATGTAGATGTGCGCACTATGAATGAAGTGCTGCGCATTAATCGTGCAGCGAAAACTATCACTGTACGCAATCTGCTCGATCAGTCAGAGTACCAAGAAAGCTATGATTTTTTGCTGCTTTCCCCTGGAGCGGGTCCTATTGTCCCGTCGATTCCTGGGATTCAAAACCCACTGACCCATTCGCTGCGCAACATTCCAGATATGGATAAAATCATCCAGACGCTGCAAATGAATAAACCTGAGCATGCAACTGTCGTCGGCGGTGGTTTTATCGGTTTGGAAATGATGGAAGCATTCCATCACCTCGGTATCAAAACCACGCTGATCGAAATGGCTGATCAGGTAATGACACCTGTCGATAGTGAAATGGCGGGCTTTGCTCATGCGGAGATTCGCGCTAAAGGCATCGATTTACGTTTAGGTGTTGCCTTAAAATCGGTCGAATATAAACCAGCGGCGACGTTACCTAGCACAGAATCGGGTGAAACTCTGGAGCACAAACACATCGAAGGTGAACTGGATCTTGTGCTCAGCAATGGTGAAATACTCACCACTGACATCCTGATTATGGCGATTGGTGTGCGTCCAGAAACCAAACTGGCTGCTGAAGCGGGCTTACAACTCGGTGAACTTGGTGGCATTTGGGTGAACGAACAGATGCAGACCAGCGATCCAGCGATTTACGCCGTCGGCGATGCGATCGAAGAAAAGGATTTTGTTACAGGCAAACAAACGCTGGTTCCACTCGCAGGTCCTGCCAATCGCCAAGGTCGCATGGCAGCTGATAACATGCTTGGTCGTAACGAAACCTATCAAGGAACACAAGGAACCGCAATCTGTAAAATATTCGACTTAGCCGTGGCATCCACAGGCAAAAATGAGAAGCAACTAAAACGTGACGGCGTTGATTACGAAAAAGTGTACGTTCACACAGCCAGCCATGCGAGCTACTATCCGGGCGCTGAAGTGGTGTCGTTCAAAATGCTGTTCGATCCAAAATCAGGCAAAATCTTCGGGGCACAAGCGGTTGGTAAAGATGGCATCGACAAGCGTATCGACGTGATGGCTGTCGCTCAACGTGCAGGTATGACAGTAGAACAACTACAACACTTAGAGCTGACTTACGCGCCACCATACGGCAGCGCGAAAGATGTGATTAACCAAGCAGCTTTTGTCGCGACAAATATAATGAAAGGCGATGCAAAAGCCATCCATTTTGATCAAATCGATTCACTAAATGACACGCATATTATTTTGGATGTACGTAATCCAAGTGAACGTGAAAATGGTAATCATCTCAAAGGCGACATCAATATTCCGGTTGACCAACTTCGTCAACGTATGAATGAACTGTCCAAAGACAAAGAGATCGTCATTTATTGCCAAGTCGGGTTGCGCGGTAATGTAGCCTACCGCCAACTGGCCAATAATGGCTTTAAAGCACGTAACTTGATTGGTGGGTTCCGTACTTATCTGTTTGCAAAACAATAAAAGATTCAATTGAGTGCTGCTGATGCGGCACTCTTTTTAAGTTAACCGATGTAAACCGCGATTGGCATATTAGTCTGTTCTTCAAGCTCTTTTAATTTCGCCAACAAAGCTGAGTTAATTTGATTGCCAGCGGTCAACATTAAGTTTCCATTGGGTAAGTACAAATCACGCTTAATTTTCATCCCCGGTTTCACTTCACTCAAACCAATGCACAATTCTAGGCCATCCTCCAAGTGTTTTAACGAAGTTACTACCATTAAAAAAGCATCCACGACTGTGGGGTCATATAAGGTTCCAGCCTGCTCTTTTATATAACTCTGCGCACTTTTGGTATGCATACGACGTGGATTATTTGGTGATGCAATATAGTAGTCATAATCTTTAACCACTTTAATAATACGTGAACACAAAGGTATTTCTTCACCATGTAAATGGCCTGGCTTACCAGTACCGTCATACAACTCATCTTGGTGGCGAATGATCTCAACTAGTGGTTCAAAGCGCTTAATTCGGCCTAAAATCTCGGCACCTAATACAGAATTGGCATTAGGACTCTGAGGAATTGAGGTTTCTGGATCAACAATCAACTTTTCAAGTTCTTTATCTTTCGCACCGATTAATCCTATTTGGTGCATCAAACCACACAAATAGACATGACTCACTTGGCTTTCAGGCAGTTTTAACCGCTGCGCTACTACCTTCGCTTGGTTGGCAATACGCTCTGCGTGATCGGCTGGGTGTCCCGTTCGATATTGAATGATCGCAGTAACCATACCCAATATGTCTTTAAACGTCTTGTTGCGACTTATCAATAAATGTTCTAACTTTTTATTAGATGATTGCAGCTCTAACGTTCTCTCTTTTACCTTCTGCTCTAAATCTTGATTAAATTCAGCCAGCTTACGATTATTGTCTTCCAAGGCTAGATTCACCACTTCGAGCTCGCTATTGCGTTTTTCTAACTCGATAGCCAAATGTTCTCGCTCTTTTGTCAGACGATAAAACTCCGCTGCTTTTGAAACGATCAATTTTAGGTTTTCGTTATCCCATGGTTTGCCAATATAGGTATGAATTCCGCCGGAATTTACTGCCCTGACGGTTGACTGAATATCACTATATCCAGTAAGCAGGATACGAATCGTCTCAGGATATAATTCTTTTGATTTTGCGAGAAAATCGGCACCATCCATCTCTGGCATCCGCATATCAGAGATAATAATAGAGACCTCATGTTGCTCTAAATATTCCAAGGCTTCCTTTCCGCTATTAAAAGAAACTATGTCATAATCTGTACGCAAAACCCTCGTTAGTGATTTTAGAATTTCGCTCTCATCATCTAGCAGCAGAAGGCTAAGTCTATCACCACCAATCGCTATTTTTTGTGCGACATTTTCCATCGTTCCTCCTCCATTCTAGACAAATAACTGACCACGTCGTCTGATGATAATGCCTGACTCACCAAATGCCCTTGGATAATGGAACAGCCCAAGGTTTTCAATTTATCCGCTTGCTCCTGAGTATCAACCCATTCGGCGATCACTCCCATTTCAAGTGATTCAGCACTGTCTATCATTGCCCTCAGAATAACTTCATTGGACGCTGATTTGCCAATTGCTTGAACAAATCGTCCATCAATTTTAAGTACATCGAAAGGCATTTCGCACAGATATTCATAGCCCGCATATCCAGTTCCAAAATCATCCAGTGCACAGCTCAATCCCAACCCTTTCAGTTTACTGAGTTCTTGTTTCGCCTGAATAAAATCCTCAATAAAGTCATGCTCCGTTATCTCTATTGACAAGTTATTCAAACCGCAACTGAGCTTTGTAGTTAGCTTAGTCAATAATTCGTAAAATTGCCCATTTATCAACATGTTCCCAGGCACATTAACACTGATATTTCGATCTTTAATTAGTTTCTGATGTTGTTTGATGAACATCAGTACGTCTTCCAATATTTTTTCGGTCAACACTTTAGTTAAACCATACTGCTCAATTATGGGTAAGAAACTGGCTGGATATTGCCACTCATTCTCAACTGTTTTGCGCCTAGCTAATGCTTCAAATCCACAAACATCACCAGTTACCGTCGATAGTTGCGGCTGATAAAACGCGCAGAAATAGCGTCTATCGATATCGTTTAATACAGAAAATAGCGCCAATAACTCTCGGGATTGAGGATCATTATCGAGCCAGTAAATCGGCAGTTGATGATGCAAACGCACTCGCGAGCGTTCATTAAGGTCAGCAATAGATATATCATCGACTTGATGCAACGATTTAACATCACAGAGCAAAACCGTGTATCTGGTTTTAATAAGATGTGTGTCGACTTCAACAGGCTGAGAGAGCCGCGAACATAGGCGCATCACAACTTGATAACCTTTGGGGCTGTATGGAATGCACATAAACAGCTTATCTTTGTAGCGATATATGGTTTCCGGCTCTGTATTACCATCACTCAGATGCCACGCCAGCGTTTTAATAAATTGATTACCAAGCGCTCCGCCGTATTGATGGTTAATTTCGTCTAAATTAGCAATATTCACCATGACCAAAGCGTATGAGGAGTCACCATGTTTTTTCAATTCGATAATCTGTTCATCTAACGTACGCCGGTTTTTTAAGTTCGTCAGCACATCACTACCTAGCAATGCTTCACGCTCCAATAAACTCAAACGTATGGTTTCAATCAGCTCCTCTCTATCCCATGGTTTTTGGAGAAAACGATGCAATTTCCCTTCGTTCAAAGCACGAGACAAACCTTTGATGTCAGCTTGACCAGATAGAATAATGGTTACAACATGGGGATACTTATTGCGAATATTGACGACCAGCTCTGTCCCATCCATATTAGGCATTCGATAATCAGAAATCACAATTTCGATAGGGTGCCGCTCTAAAATAGTCAGAGCCTCAAGGCCGCTACTCGCACAATGAACCACAGAAAAATGCGGTTTGAATTCACGAGTTAAAGCTTTAAGTACCGCTGGCTCATCATCTACAAGCAGAATTTCTTTATATCGAAACATACAATTACCCCAATCCTTTCATCGAATGATGAGGTGCAACATAAAGCGGTAAACGAATATAGACGCAGGTTCCTTGACCTATCGTCGACTGAATTTCAATTTTCCCGAGGTGCTCTTCTATGATTTCTTTCGCAACAGATAATCCAAGTCCTGCACCATCACCGATACGCTTGGTGGTAAAAAAAGGATCAAAAACGTACACTAAATCTTCCGGACAAATGCCTTTACCGTTATCGCATACCGATAGACAGACACTCGATTTATTCTCGATTAATAAGCTGTTTTCCATATACAAGGCGACATTGACTTCACCATCAGTATGAGAGAATGACTGTAACGCATTGACTAACAAATTAATCAGTACTTGTTGGAGCTTATGGGTTTGCCCTAGAACATAAAATGGTATTTGAGGAGGTTCATAATTTAAGCGTGCTTTCAGCTTCATTTCACCCAACACCATATTAGTTGCAGAGCTAACCACGTCTCTTAAATCGACCATTCCAACTGATAATTTGGACTCGTGATAATACACATTCAAGCTCGCTACAATGTTTTTAATACGCGAAAGCCCCTCTAAACTTTCCACAATGATAGACTCGCTATCATCAAGTATTTCTGCCAACTGACGGTCGTTGATCTGCTGGATCTCTGGGTGTGCCTTCACTTGGGCAAGATAGGAACTTAACGTGTTGAAATTACTCATCACAAAGCCGAGTGGATTATTGATTTCATGCGCAACACCGGCGGCCAATTTACCTAAAGAAACCCTTTTTGCATCTTGCTCATTTCGTTGAAGATCACTACTACTCTCCCGCATAGACGACAGTAATTTTAAGGCCATCTCAACCAGTAACATGCCTTCTTGGATTTTTTCTAATTCACTTAAGTCAAAAGCATTCAGCGTTGTTCGCGCAAGAAACAGGCTATAGCGCCGCGTCAGTGAGGAGACGGAAAAGGTAACGCCACTTTTCCAAGCAGGAAAGTCATTGTGATAGTCTGAGAATTTCCCCGCCTCATTGGCTAAATCAGGGAAGTAACTAAACTCCGTATCGGCTAAGACCGGGTATGTGCTTAACTTAATTGTATCGGTGATTGGAAAACTAGAACGCAGTATCTTGAGCCTCTGCTCAGAATTGTAAGAAAATAGCACGATATGTGTATTAGGGAATAAAGGCTGAACATGAGTAATAAACTGATCTAACTTGTCTTCTTGTGATTGATTTGAAAACATAACTCCTAGCAAAGAAAGTACGACGTAGTGAAATGTTGAGTCCAAGCTGTGTTCTTCTTGAAAGCGTCTATTTTCTTCCTGTTGCTGGGTTTTACTCACATGCATACTCCCTAATCAAATAACGATAATTTTCACTCTATTGCTAGTGTAGCCAATTCGATTGCGTCTATCGGCAACGTAATGATGAATTCAGTACCTTTATTCACTTCGCTATGAACTGCAATGGTGCCTTTATGACCATTGATGATCCCGTACGAAACTGATAAACCTAATCCTGTGCCGGACCCAACCGCTTTGGTGGTAAAGAAGGGTTCAAAGATGCGATCTTTAATCGCATCAGGAATACCACTTCCCGTATCTTTAATGCGAATTTCAACCTGTTTCTCATTTAGCTTAGCTAATGAGATGGTGATGGTGCCTTCTCCGACAATCGCCTGACTTGCATTAACAAGAATATTAAGAAGAACTTGGTTAATCTGCATTGGCTGGCAATACACGTCAGGTACGTTTTCTTGATATATCTTCTCTAAAGTAATGTTGTATTTGATTTCGTTATTGATGATTTTCAGCGTTGATTCGATACAGTTTTCCAAATTTGCATAGCTCCATTCAGAACCATCAACGTGTGAAAACTCTTTCAAATTTTTCACAATGGCCATTACTCGAGATGAACCTTCTAGTGATTCTGAAATCAAATCTGCCGTATCTTCTAAAATAAAATCAATCTGTTTCTCTTGTAGTAATGACTCACACTTTGCCGCTAGAGCGGTATCATTTGCTTGTGAAACCTGCTGTTTTATCCCTTCTAAAACGGCGGCTAGCGTTTGAAAATAGTCACTCAGTGTTTGAATATTGGATGTGATAAACCCCACTGGATTATTGATCTCATGGGCGATGCCTGCTGAAAGCTGCCCAATAGAGGCCATTTTCTCTGATTGCAGTAGTTGTCCTTGTGCATCTTCGAGTTTTTTAATCAATACTTTTTGCGCTTGATGTTCTTGCTCTAATTGATGAGAAATGCGCTTAAGTTCCTGCTGCTGACTAGCTTGTATCGTTACGTCATAGACACATATACAGACATGCTCGATAGTCCCATCTTCACTATGAATAGGGATGATCTCCAAATCTTGATACATCTGTTCTTCTTCACCCGATACAGGGCGGGAACTTTTAAAGGGCAATAGGTGAGGCTTCTGCTCCCAGCTACTAAAGCTTGAAGTTTCAATCACCAATGCCGTATCAATTTTTCGTTTAAGGTAGTCTGCGGAATGAGGAAATAGTTCAAGTATGTTCTTTCCTTGCATCACATCACCATCAAAAATGACTCGGGATTGGAAATAGTCATTAGCTTTCACGATAATGTAATCCTGTCGTACTATGCACAACGCAAAAGAGAGTTGATCCAGCAGATCAGAAAGCAGTAAGCGGCTTTTTCCCATTCCAAGCTCCTACATCAACTCATCGAGGTGAATGAGTACCTTATCTAATTCGTTGTCTGCAAAACAGATGATGGTTTTAGCAGAGAATGACGCTTTTTCGACTAAAAAAGAGATTTCCATAATTAAAGATAGCTTCCACTGAGAAATGGGAAGCGGCTGTGTTGACGGATAAAACAGCACTGGAGACTGAATTTTAGTTTTTATGTCTATTTGCTGACATAGACCCTTTAGACTTGCACCAGATAAAATATTCGAGATATCTAAAATGCTCTCCTCTAGGCTCACGACATCTTGAGCATCACCTGTTGATTGTTTTAGATCGCTCACTATCTGTTCACAGCCTTTTCTGCTCATTAAGGTCACTAACTCACCATCCATGCCACCAAAAAAAGACTGCCGAGTGTAGTAATAATCGGTTTCATAAGATTGCAGTTGCGCTAAATCCTCATCCGTTGCCACTCCAATACTGGGTACAGATATAGTGACGTGCAAATTAAGCAAGGTAGCCAGTTTATTTGCTGCTCTGCCCATTGAGATATTCATAAATTCTTGCAGGGCGTCTTTATGGTCTTCTGAAAGTGCCATTGTCATAATAGTCCTACCTCGTGCAATGTTTGTTTTAGCTGTGCTGGGTCAAGTGGTTTTTGCAAAAAGGTGACTGCACCGAGTTCTCTTACGCGCTGCTGAGCAAAAGGTTGAATATCGGCACTAATGACAATGACAATGCTTTTAGCATCAACGCTGTGCAGATATTCTAGGACTTGGAAGCCATCCATTTCTGGCATGGTCAAATCTAAAAACATCACTTCAGCGCACCCATTTTGGTAATTGACTAGGGCTTCTTTGCCATTTTGGGCTTCGCTGATTTCAACATCCCACTCTTCAGGAATCGCCCTCATTACCGCTTTTCTCGACATCTTTGAATCGTCTGCTATTGTAATTTTAATTGCCATGCTCGCTCCCTCTAATC
>NZ_NDIM01000175.1:0-8563 GCF_002241375.1 Vibrio sp. V19_P1S1T109
GCGATCATCATCGGCCAAAACTGTGAATTGGTGAAGCAGCTATCGACGACAAAGGGTCAGTGTCACGGTAAGATGGCGCCGTAACTTGTGTTGTAAATGGTAACTTGTGGTTTAAATAATAAAGAGAAAATGCGATGACAGCTCCAACAGAAATGACTTTTTTCGCTCGTTTTGAAGCGGATATTTTGGCGAAAAAGAAAGTGATCACCATTCGTGATGAGAGCGAAAAGCACTACCAAGTTGGCTCTATTGTCGAGGTGAGTACGTTGGAAGAGGGACGAAAGTTCTGCCGCTTGTTAATCAATAAGGTTGAACCGATCCTATTTAGCGAATTAAGCCACTACCATGCAGAGCAAGAAAATATGTCACTCACGACACTGAAAGAGGTGATTCAAGACATTTATCCCAATATTGAACAGTTGTATGTCATTCACTATCAACTGGTTGAAGAGAAAGATCTGGAAAAAGATCACGCTTAAAAATAATAACGCCAATCAATCACGATTGGCGTTATTGCTGTTTGCCTCAAGACCGTGTCACGACGATTTCATTATAAAACGCAGCAACAGTAACGAGGTTAGTCACGCTTCCACAGAATGTGGCAGAACTTTTGGTCTGGGTCGCGGCTGACGAGCATTCTTGCAAACACATCGTCTAGTACGTCGTCCTCTTCATTGACAAGACCGATCAATACTTCCGCGTAAGCTTCCTTATCGACGTCAAAACCCACGTGTTGAACCCAATCATCACCAACGTCAACCAGTTCAGCCGCGCCACGGTCTTCAAATTGTGCCGTAAACAGGATGACATCAACAGGTTCTAGATTATCGGGTGCCATTTCAAGAAAGATGTCGTAAGCCGCATCAATGGCATCGTCGTAAGAAATCAAATCAGACATTATTATGCTCGGCTCATGTATTTGCGTTCAGCGGTGTTGATAATAATACGGTCGCCAGTTGCGACATATTCAGGCACCTGCACGACAAGGCCAGTGCTTAAACGTGCTGGTTTTGAACGCGCAGAAGCTGAAGCACCTTTGATGGAAGGATCAGTCTCTTCAATCACAAGCTCAACAGATGAAGGGATATCTAGTGCTACCGCAACACCGTCAACGACAACCACATACATACCTTGGATTTCTTCAGTGATGAACAGCAGCTCATCTTCGATATCCGCCTGTTTAAACGTAAATTGAGTGTAGTCTTCGTTATCCATGAAGATGTACTCATCGCCATCAACATAAGAAAACGAAACCGCACGGCGGTTCATGTCAACGGTGTCGACAAAGTCATCGGCTTTTAAACGCTCATCAACGCGAGCGCCAGTGTTCAAATCAGTACAACGTAGTTTGTAGATTTTAGAACCACCGCGGCCACCAGGAGTGGTCACTTCGATATCTTTGATCAATAGCGTCTTGCCACCAGAAATAATAGCAAACCCTTTTTTTAATTCATTCGCCTTTGGCATGGAATTTTTCCTTCATACTTAGTTTCGGCGCATTATACCTTGCCGTTTTCGAAAAGGAATATCTTGATTGATTGCTTTGCATAGTAGAACATGACCGCGTGTACTTTTTCTTAAATTAACTAACGCTTTTTGCTATGTATTTATCGGTTATTGACCCAAAACAACCCTTTCAGGCTGAATATCAAGCGGCTATCGATGATCTCATCAAGTTTCTGCGTGCCGGGTTAGGTGACAATTTACATAGTCTCTACCTTTATGGCAGTGTGGCGCGCAAAACCGCGCGTTATGGGCGCTCCAATTTGGATGTAGTGTTGGTCACGCACCGTGATTTCTCCGAGCAACGAGCAACGCTGCTGAATACGATTAAGTGGCGATTTCAGAAGAGTTTCCCGCATATCACCGAAGTCTCGATCAAAACTGCACTCGTGAGCGAGGTAGCCACTTTAGAGAGCATTTTTACGTGGGGATTTATGTTGCGCCATTGCTGCGTTTGCATCTTGGGTGATGATCTGGCGGAATGCTTTGGCGATTTCGAACCCAGTTGGGAAATAGCCAAACACTGGAATATGGACATCGCAGATTGGGTCTTTTTTTATCGTGATAAAATTGCAAAAACCAGTTCTGAAAGCGAACAGAGCAAGGCGCAAGTAGCCATTGCCAAGAAATTACTGCGCGCCAGTTATTCTTTGATTATGTATCGTGACAAAAATTGGTTTGATGATCCTATCGAATGCGGGCAGCAGTTTTTACGTTATCATCCGGAGAAAAAAATCGACATTGAGAGATTGGGTATTTTGCTATCTGGACGAGTGATCGCTAAACGCTCAGTGATTGGAATTCTAGACAGTTATGGGCAATGGCTTGCAAAGCAGTATCAAAAAACAGAGTTTCGGATTGGTTAACCGCTGGCTAGATCGTCGTACTTCTTAAAATAACCCAAGTTGTGGCTGGCTGAGCTGTTCGAAATTCAAGCCAACAAAAGGTAAAATGGCTTCTGCGACTGGCTGCAATTGTTTATCGATATAGTGCTGATAATCGATAGGACTTTTTAAATACTCTTTAGGCTCAGGGCCATTCAGTGTGATGAGGTATTCGATACGACCTCGATTTTGATATTGCAATGGTCGGCCTAACTGCTGGTTTATCGTATCAGCAAGTCGCGCAGCTCTTACTTGTGGTGGTACGTTTTTTTGGTATTCATGCAGCTTGCGACGCAACCGTTTTTGGTACACGAGCTCATGGTCGAGTTGACCGGTTTGAGTTTGCTCAACGATTTCACGAATAAACGCCGCAGGGTCTTCACCATTAAAAATCATCGAATAAAGTTGGTGCTGAAAGCGTTGTGCGAGCGGAGTCCAGTCCGTTCTTGCACTCTCAAGCCCTTTAAAAATTAGCCGCTCGTTTTCGCCTTCACCGATCAATCCCGCATAGCGTTTTTTTGACCCCGTTTCTGAACCTCGGATGGTTGGCATCAGAAACTTTCGGTAGTGGGTTTCGTATTCCAATTCCAGCATCGATTCCAATCGGTACTCTTCACGCAAGTGGGTCGTCCACCATTGATTGATGTGTTCAACCAGTTGTTTTCCTACGCGATCCGCTTGCTGCTGTGAATATTGACCACCTAAAGAGACAAAAGTTGAGTCGGTATCACCATAAATCACTTGATAGCCTTGCGCCTCAATTAACTTTTTAGTTTGCTTCATGATCTCGTGTCCGCGCATGGTAATACTGGACGCCAAACGAGTATCAAAAAAACGACAACCTGACGATCCAAGCACCCCGTAGAAAGAGTTCATGATGATTTTTATCGCTTGTGAAAAGGCTTTGTTATTGTTCTTTTTCGCCACATCACGCGCAGCCCATAATTTCTCGATCATTTCTGGAAGAAAATGTTTGGTGCGGTGAAATTGACCGCCACGAAATCCCGTTACCGCTTGGTTATCCTCTTTACCAAGCGGAATTTTTAGCCCTTCAATCAAGCCAAGTGGGTCAATTAAAAATGAACGAATGATCGAGGGATATAAGCTTTTAAAATCAAGAAGTAATACAGAGTCGTAGAGGTTAGGGATGGAGTCCATCACATAGCCTCCGGGGCTTGCGACCCAATTTTCGGAGTGTAAGTTAGGTGCGATGTAACCCGCGCGATGCAATTGAGGTAAATAGAGATTGGTAAAGGCGGCGACAGAACCGCCGACGCGATCTAGCTCCACACCCGTGAGACGGGAACGTTCAATGGCGAAATCCAGCAAATGGGTATGTTCAAAGATTTTATTCACTAACACACAATCTTGCAGGTTGTATTTCGCCAGTGAAGGTTTGTCTTTTTTAAACATATGGTTGATTTCATCCATCCGATCATGGGCGTTGTGAATCGCTTTTCCTTCGCCTAATAGCTCCCTTGATACTGATTCCAATGACCAAGAACGAAATTGGTAAGTGGCTGTTTTTAATGTATCAATTCCATCCAACACTACTCGCCCGGGAATGGTAATAAACCCTTGCTGACTCTGGTTTGAACTACGAAAAAAACTGTGCTGTTTGCCGCGACCAATCGCAAGTCTTAACTTATGCCACTCGGCTCTTTTATGGAGTAAGCGAAAATCAAAATCAATCACGCTCCAGCCAATTACTACATCAGGGTCGAACTCAGTGAACCAATCGATGAGAGCGTTGAGCAATGCGTATTCGTCTTTCACCCATTGAATTGGGGTATCGCAAGGCTCAGGCTCACCAATCATGATTACGCGGCTGTCCATTGGGCTATCAAAACCAATCGAGTAGAGAATGCCTTTTTCAGAACACTCTAAATCCAGCGAAACCACTTTCAGATGAGGAAGATAGTTGCCCGGTCGACATTTCGCCTGTTCTATTTTTGAATGGGAAAACGTCTGGGTAAGCCGTCCAGTGAATTCAATGCTGCCTTTAAGAAAACGCTCCATAAGAAAGCGGTCGGCAAGCTTAATATCATCTTCTAACGTCAGAATATGATGTTGCTTTAGTAGTGCCGAAAACTCAGCATGCGTTTGAATCGTTTGACAATAACAACCCGCTAGGAGGGTATGTTCAAAATCTTCCAAATCCAATGTTTTTAATTCGATAGAGAGCTGCCGCTCTAACGCTAATTTTTGCGCTTGTGGTACATCTTTCTGTGGTATGAAGAAAACGGGTTTTTCACCACGGATAATCAGTTGGGTTGGACCTTGAGGCGTACTCAACCACAACTCAATATGAGTCGAGCCATGAAGGTCTCTTGCATGGCGAGTAAGTAAAAAACCGTGTTGAATAACCAAGCGTAATAAATCCAAATAGTCGTAACCTTGGGGGAGGGCATCATATCAGAGCTACGAGGTAAATAACGAATTTCAGTGAGGTGAGTAAGCGGGCGATGGAGATGAAATAACCGTTAATTGGTATGGTGTATGCATTTTAACTTTATGATTTGTTTTGGTTTTGTATTTTTATGAGGCTGGTTGCATTTTTATGTTTAGGTTCAAATTTGTCAAAAAATCATGTAAAAGTCGTGCGGCATCTCTGCTAATATAATTAAGCTTTTGATTTGTTGATGGATTCTCATTGGATGATTAGCCGAACAAATAAGTACTTGCCAAATTTGGGGTTTGAGCACATATTCAGTGTGAGTAAAAACCAATGTTAAGTTAATTACCCGATTGTGAGTTAATTTCCAATTGTGAGCTAATTAATGTGGGCCGCGATGCTGCTATCCACGATTCAGTGGGTGCAGAGCCAATAGATGAGTGTGGAGATACAAGTTTGATAAGTGTTTTCCTTGTAGATGATCACGAGCTGGTTCGCACAGGGATACGACGTATTATTGAAGACGTCCGTGGAATGAACGTAGTAGGGGAAGCTGACAGCGGTGAAGAAGCAGTAAAATGGTGTCGCAGTAATCATGTCGACGTTGTTTTAATGGATATGAACATGCCTGGTATCGGCGGTTTGGAAGCGACAAAAAAAATTCTGCGCTTTAATCCAGATGTGAAAATCATCGTGTTAACGGTTCATACGGAAAATCCATTTCCGACCAAAGTGATGCAAGCTGGAGCCGCGGGTTATTTAACCAAAGGTGCAGGCCCAGATGAAATGGTCAACGCGATTCGCATTGTGAATAGCGGGCAGCGTTATATCTCGCCTGAAATCGCACAGCAAATGGCATTAAGCCAATTCTCGCCAGCTTCTGACAATCCATTTGCTGATCTCTCGGAAAGAGAGCTGCAGATTATGATGATGATTACCAAAGGGCAAAAAGTGACGGATATTTCCGAGCAACTTAGTCTTAGCCCCAAAACAGTAAATAGCTATCGCTATCGACTGTTTAGTAAGTTAGCGATCAGCGGTGATGTTGAACTGACCCATTTAGCTATTCGACACGGAATGTTAGACACCGAGACGCTTTAGTGACTTCTTTGTTCGACTCGGTCGCTTTTCTTAAAACCGTTACCCATCAGCCCGGCGTTTATCGAATGTATAACGCCGAGGCTGATATCATCTATGTTGGCAAAGCCAAAGACCTCAAAAAACGCCTTTCTAGTTACTTTCGAAAAACAATCGACAGTGAGAAAACGCGCGCGTTAGTCAGCCATATCGATAAAATTGATGTCACCGTTACTCACACTGAAACGGAAGCGTTGATCCTTGAGCACAATTACATCAAGCAATATTTGCCTAAATACAATGTGCTGCTGCGAGACGATAAATCTTACCCGTATATTTTTATTAGTGGGCATAAGCACCCTCGTTTGTCGTTGCACCGTGGCGCGAAAAAGCGCAAAGGTGAGTATTTTGGTCCATACCCTGATTCTGGTGCGGTTCGAGAGTCGTTACACCTCATCCAAAAAATATTTCCGGTAAGACAATGTGAAGATACCGTCTATAGCAACCGGACTCGTCCTTGCCTGATGTATCAAATTGGCCGCTGCGCTGCACCTTGTGTGAGTCATATCATTGCGGATGAAGAGTATGCTGAATTGGTTAATTATGTTCGATTGTTTTTGCAAGGCAAAGATAACCAAGTACTTGAAACATTAGTGCAAAAAATGGAACAAGCCAGCCAAGCACTGCAGTTTGAAAATGCCGCTAAATTTAGAGACCAGATCCAAGCCATTCGAAGAGTCCAAGAACAACAGTTTGTTTCTGAAGAGACGATGGATGACATGGATGTATTGGGATTTGCCCAAGAAAATGGCATCGCTTGCATCCATATTTTGATGATCCGCCAAGGTAAAATATTGGGTAGTCGTAGCCATTTTCCTAAAATTCCGGCTAACACGACTCAAGAAGAGGTGTTTGATGGCTTTTTAGGACAGTATTATTTAAGTCACAATGAAGCGCGTACGATCCCAAGTCGAGTGATCTTAAATGCGGGTCTTCTAGAGGATGAAAAGCCGCTGCAAGAAGCCTTACAGACCCTGATCGGGTGTAAAGTTTCTTTCCATATCAGCCCAACAGGTGTACGTGCTCAATATTTAAAATTGGCTAATACCAATGCATTGAGCGCAATAACGGCTAAAATTAACCATAGAATGACGATCAACCAGCGTTTTAAAGCACTTCAAGCTGTTTTAGGGTTGGATAGCATAGAGCGTATGGAGTGTTTTGATATTTCGCACACCATGGGAGAGAGTACGATCGCCTCATGCGTGGTATTTAACCAAGAAGGGCCTGTTAAACCAGAATACCGCCGTTATAACATCACGGGAATTACTGGTGGGGATGATTACGCTGCAATGGGACAAGTGTTAGATAAGCGGTATTCCAAGCAGCTTGACGTGGAAAAAATCCCCGATGTCATTTTCATTGATGGTGGTAAAGGGCAATTGAATCGAGCTTTGCAGATCATCTCTAGCCATTGGCAAGATTGGCCGAAAAGACCGGTGATGATTGGTATCGCCAAAGGCGTTACCCGCAAACCGGGGCTAGAAACGTTGATTACAACCGATGGCGATGAATTTAACCTGCCAAGTGATGCGCCAGCTTTGCATTTGATTCAGCATATTCGCGATGAAAGTCATAATCACGCCATTGCTGGGCATAGAGCCAAACGAGGTAAAACACGGCGTACCAGTACATTGGAAGGCATAGAAGGGGTTGGGCCTAAACGCCGGCAAGCACTGCTGAAATATATGGGAGGGCTGCAAGAGCTAAAAAGAGCCACTGTTGAAGAAATCGCCAAAGTGCCCGGTATTAGCCATTCTTTAGCTGAAAACATTTATCAAGCATTGAAACAATAAGAAAAATAACGCAACATAACCGCGCAATCGATAAGAGCCTATAAATATGCGTTTGAATATTCCTAATATTTTGTCTTTATTACGACTTTTCCTTATCCCAGTATTTGTCGTTGTTTTCTATCTGCCTTACGGCTGGGGCCCTTTTGCTGCGGCAATGGTGTTTTGGGTAGCGGGTTTTACCGATTGGTTAGATGGTATGCTTGCGCGAAAACTTGGGCAAACCTCTCGCTTTGGTGCTTTTATCGACCCAGTAGCGGATAAAGTGCTCGTTGCGACGGCTCTTATCTTGATCACCGACCATTACCACAGTCTCTGGATAACGATTCCAGCCGTGACAATGATTGCCCGTGAAATCATCATTTCTGCGTTGCGAGAATGGATGGCGGAAATTGGTAAAAGAGCCAGTGTGGCCGTTTCATGGGTTGGGAAGGTTAAGACGCTCACCCAAATGTTTGCATTGTGGGTACTGATTTGGCGTCATGATGATTGGATGGTGTGGGTCGGCTATGCAGCGTTATACATTGCAACCATTTTGACCTATTGGTCAATGGTTCAATACTTGGCGGCAGCTAAAGACGACCTCCTCAATGCAGAACATCATTAAGAAACGGGCTTAGGCCCGTTTTTTGTTGTCATCCCTAAACCACCGCCTTGGGCGGTGGTGATTGAACCTTGGGGCTATTGCCCGAAGGAGTGCCCATGCTAGAAGTAAACCTCTTATTCACCACAAGTAAGAGGAAACTAAAAACATGGGCGATTATAGAAGTTCATCACATGTATATTGGCGTTGCAAATACCATATAGTTTGGACTCCGAAATACAGATTTAAGATATTGAAAGGGAATGTA
>NZ_NDIM01000114.1:0-9855 GCF_002241375.1 Vibrio sp. V19_P1S1T109
ATAAAAGACAAATTAACAGGCTTTAAAAACATTTCAAGTGTAAATTTAAAAAAACATTATGTGTAAAAATAAAATTACACATGTATTTATCTTCTATTAAAGCAAAAAATATAAGCTGACGCGTATTTTATTCTCTCTATCTCACCTAAAATAGTGAGGATGAATCGTAAATCATACCCAAAGAGATTGGTGTTACAGTCTGGCCATCCGTACATAAATCCTAATGTATATAGAAAACTCTACGCTTAGGAAAATGAACAAAGCCAATACTACTGTAGCTTCAAGTGAAAAGGGGATCACCAAACCAACGGGTTTTTGACATGGATTTAATTCTTTCCTTACTGCAACAGATGTGTGTTTACCTCGTTCTCGCTTATATGTTGAGCAAAACACCCATTTTCTTGCCGCTGCTTAACATTTCCAGTCGAATTAGCCACAAAATCAGTACGTATGTTTTGTTTTCCCTCTTTTGCATCATGGGCACCTATTTTGGTTTGCAGATCAACGATGCGATTGCCAATACGCGGGCGATAGGTGCCGTCATGGGTGGATTATTTGGTGGCCCCATTGTGGGGTTTGCGGTTGGATTTACTGGCGGTATGCATCGCTACACTTTAGGCGGTTTTACCGATGTGGCATGCGCCATTTCAACCACTGCAGAAGGGTTGATTGGTGGATTGCTGCACACCTATTTACTGAGAAAGGGCAAAGGGCGACTCCTGTTTAGCCCCAGTATTGTTTTTGCCGTAACACTGTTTGCTGAAATAGTGCAAATGTTGGTGATTTTGTTAGTCGCTAAACCGTTTGTTGATGCATACGCCTTAGTCTCGACCATCGCCGCGCCCATGATCATCGCTAACTCAGTCGGCGCAGCGCTATTCATGAGCATTTTACAAGACAGAAAAACCATTTTTGAAGAGTACTCCGCCACCTTTTCCCGTCGCGCACTGAATATTGCTGAGCGTTCAGTTGGCATTTTGGCCAACGGTTTTAATCCACACAATGCAGGTAAAGTCGCTCGAATTGTTTACGAAATGACCAATGTTGGCGCGGTATCCATCACCGATAGAGAAAAAATACTCGCGTTTATCGGTATCGGTGATGACCACCACAAACCCAATACGCCGATCTCATCACAAAGTACACTCGATGCGATCACCAAAAACCGCATTATTTACCTCGACGGAAAAGATTCCCCTTATCAATGCTCACTCTCTAAAAACTGCAAACTCGGTTCAGCGCTAATCATTCCACTTAGAGCAGGTGATCGTGTAATTGGAACCATAAAGCTGTACGAGCCGAAGCGTAAACTTTTTTCAACCATTAACATGTCAATGGCGGAAGGGATTGCACAATTACTGTCGAGCCAAATTCTGTACGGCGAATACCAACAAAAGCAGATGCTGCTTTCTCGCGCCGAGATCAAACTGCTGCATGCTCAAGTCAACCCCCACTTTCTGTTTAATGCGCTCAATACCATTAGTGCCATCACCCGCCGTGATCCCGACAAAGCGCGAGAACTTATCCAGCATCTTTCGCACTTCTTTCGTAGTAACCTCAAACAAAATATTGAGACAGTGACTCTTAAAGAAGAATTAGCACATGTCAAAGCCTACTTAACCATAGAACAAGCGCGTTTTGCCGATCGCCTTGAAGTGGATATTGCCATCGATGATGCATTACTGCTTGAGCGCAATGTACCCAGTTTTACTCTACAGCCACTGGTAGAAAATGCGATAAAGCACGGCACCTCTAACTTGTTAGAAGGCGGACGGGTACGAATCTACAGCCAAGCGCAAACGGAAGGATACAAAATTGTAGTGGAAGATAATGCGGGCAGTTACCAAGCTCCGAATGAAGATTACGATGGTTTAGGCATGCAAATTGTCAATAAACGCTTAACTAATAAATTTGGCGAACAAGCCGCACTAAAAACGGAAGTATTGGCTAATCAATACACACGAATGAGCTTTCTCATTCCTCATCAAGGATTTAACTAAGGGAATAACATGCTATCGGCACTGGTTATTGATGACGAACTGCTCGCTCGGGAAGAACTGACTGAGCTACTAGAAGAGACGGGCGATGTTGATGTGATTGGTCACGCCAGTAATGCGATCGAAGGGTTAAAAAAAATCAATCAGCTAAAGCCAGACGTGGTGTTTCTCGACATCCAAATGCCACAAGTTACTGGCATTGAGCTGCTAGGGATGCTTGACCCAGATACGATGCCCAATGTGGTGTTTGTCACCGCTTATGATCAGTATGCGCTGCAAGCGTTTGAGGAAAATGCATTTGATTACCTACTCAAGCCGGTTGACCCTGAGCGCTTAAAGAAAACGCTGCAACGTTTAGTTCGCCAAGGGCACAAAAAGCAGGATTTTTCAATTTTATCACCAGCAGGGTTAGATCAAGTTCCCTGCATTGGATTAAATCGAATTGTGATCATTGCCACCAAAGATGTCGAGTTTGCTTTGAGCGACATCAGTGGTGTTCATGTGCAAACCCATTTACAACGAGCCACCAGCCAATTAACGCTCAAAATTTTGGAAGAAAGAACGCCACTGGTTCGTTGTCACCGCCAGTATTTAATCAATACTAGGGCCATTAAAGAGATCAAATTATTGGACAATGGGCTGGCGGAAATCATCACCCTTAGTGATCACAAAGTGCCCGTCAGCCGACGTTATCTAAAAAATTTAAAAGAAGTTCTGGGTTTTCACTAACCGCAACGAATAGAAAATAACGGCGCTGAAGCTTTCACGCACAGCGCCATTTTTTTACTCACCAAGCAGTCGTTTCATCGCTTTTGAGGCTTGTTTCCACTGTTCAGTGCTTTGCAGTTGAGGAAGATTAAAAGCACGACGTTTGAGTAGAGACTCAGCCGCTGGCACATCCAAAATCGGCAAATTATCCAACACTTCAATTTGAGCTGCGCGTTGATTGCACACTAAAATCATGTCACATCCAGCGGCTAGCGATTGATGCGCGCGCTCGGCAGGACCGCCCATGACAGATGCCCCTTCCATTGTTAAATCATCAGAAAAGACTAATCCTTTGAACCCTAACTGCTGGCGAAGTACTTGCTTCAACCAAAACGCAGAACCGCTGGCAGGTTGATCATCATAGTGAGGATAAATCACATGTGCAGGCATCATGGCATCGAGCACTCCAGCTTCAATCTGCGCTTTGAATATTGCCATGTCCTCTTCCATCACCGTGCTGCGCTCATCATAGGGCGTCTCAAGATGCGAGTCAGCGATTACCCCGCCGTGACCGGGAAAGTGTTTACCTGTTGTTGCCATGCCAGCCTCTTTCATGCCTTGCATATAGGCTGAACTGTGGCGAATGATGCTCTGTACATCATCACCAAAAGCACGATTACCAATCGCTTTACATGCATGACCTTTATCCAATACAGGAGCAAAGCTGAGATCAATATCATGAGCAATCAACTCCGCCGCCATCAGCCAGCCACCTTGGCGAGCTAATGCTTCACCATTATTCTGCTTGGCATACTGCTGCGCGGCAGGGATCAGCGAAAACCCATCACGAAAACGTTGTACTCGCCCACCTTCTTGATCGACACCAATCAAAATCGGACGTTTTGCTGCGTGGCGAATCGCTTTATTAAGCGCAAGCAACTGCGCGTTATCGTGATAATTACGCGCAAAAAGAATGACCCCGCCGACAGTGGGATGCTCAAGAATCTCTTTGTCTTCAGCGCTCAATTCACAGCCTGCCACATCTAGCCACAACGGTCCCATGCTCACTCCAAAAATTTACTTAAACAGTTAATTTAACGAGGTTATTCGCTTTGAATTTCTATTACAATGATTTTGTTTTTGAGTTGAAGGAGAAGCGAATGAAGAGCATTGAACGCTACATTGGTGTGATGTCTGGCACCAGCATGGATGGTGTCGATACAGCGCTGGTCGAAATGGATGGCAACCAAATTCGTTTATTGGCTCACGCTGATTTCCCAATGCCAGAAGATCTCAAACAGCGTTTGCTGAATGTCTGTATTGGGCAATCAACCAATGTGCAAGAGATTGGCGAGTTAGACCACTTGCTCGGCCATCTGTTTGCTGATGCAGTCATCGCTTTACTGGCTCAATCAGGCTATCAAGCGTGCGATATTCGCGCGATTGGCTGCCATGGCCAAACGGTTTTTCATCAACCCAACGACAATACGCCTTTTACGATGCAACTCGGTGATGCCAATATTATCAGCAGCAAAACTGGCATCGACACGGTGGCTGATTTTCGGCGCAAAGATATGGCGCTCGGCGGCCAAGGAGCGCCATTAGTCCCTGCATTTCACGACACCATTTTCAAATCAACCGATTCGAGCGTTGTAGTACTCAATATTGGCGGCATCGCTAATATTTCGGTACTGCGGCCGCAGCAAAAAGTATTAGGCTACGATACGGGTCCGGGCAATATGTTGATGGATGCGTGGTGCTTTGAACAGACAGGCCATAAATTTGATGACAATGGCATGTGGGCTAGATCGGGAAAGGTACACCAACCACTACTCGAACGTCTCAATCAAGAACCGTACCTTGCGTTGAATGCACCGAAAAGTACAGGTCGCGAGCTGTTTAATCTCCCTTGGCTTCAGCAGATATTGGCTGAGTTTTCGTTAGCAGCAGAAGATGTGCAACGTACACTCTGTGAATACACAGCACTCACCATCGCCACGCAAGTCGCACACTACCAATGTGGGCCAGCGCCGGAATTGCTGCTGTGTGGGGGCGGTGCCCGTAACCCGCTATTGGTTGAACGTTTGCAGGCCCATTTAGCACACTGGCGCATCATGCCCACCAGCGATAAAGGGGTGGATAGTGACTACATGGAAGCAATGGCTTTTGCTTGGCTTGCTCAACGTCGTCTGCATGATTTACCCAGCAATCTACCAGAAGTAACCGGAGCAAGCGCTCTCGCTTCGTTGGGTGTGGTCTATTTTACTCATTAATAAGTAAGGAATGGTATGACTAATGACGCGCTGCTCTCTGCGCTTTCTCACCTTATTTCCGAAGGTCGCAACCCTGACACAATGGATATTGACCTACTATCAGCACAAGAAATTGTAGAACGGCTCAATCAACAAGATAAGCACGTTCCGCTAGCCGTCGAAAAAGTCCTTCCGGAGATCGCCTTAGCCGTGGATCGAATTACCTATGCATTCAAACATGGTGGTCGATTAATCTACATTGGCGCAGGAACCAGTGGCCGATTAGGCGTTCTTGATGCGTCAGAGTGCCCTCCAACATTTGGGGTTAGCGATCAGATGGTGATTGGTTTGATTGCCGGTGGGAAAGAGGCCATGTTCAGTGCTAAAGAAGGGGCGGAAGATTGCGCAGAACTCGGCATTCAAGATCTCAAAAGTATTCATTTTACGGATCAAGATGTGGTTGTTGGCATTGCCGCTAGTGGGCGAACACCTTATGTCATCGGTGCCTTGGAGTATGCTAATGATTTGGGCGCGACAACCATTGCCCTATCATGTAACCCGGATTCCCCGATTGCAGAATTGGCGCAAATAGCCATTAGCCCTGTCGTTGGGCCAGAAGCTCTGACCGGTTCAACGCGCTTAAAATCCGGTACAGCGCAGAAGCTGGTACTCAACATGCTCACCACCGCTAGCATGATCCGTCTTGGTAAGAGTTACCAAAATTTAATGGTCGATGTTAAGGCCACTAACCGAAAACTCATCGCCAGAGCGGTGCGAATTGTGATGCAAGCAACCGACTGTGAACGCGCTGAGGCTGAATACTTATTAGCCCAAAGCAACAACAATGTAAAAGTAGCGATATTGATGCACTTGACGGGGTTAAGTTATGCAGAAGCTATGGATAAATTGACTGAGTCTGATGGTTTTCTTCGCCGGGCAATGGAAAGTGAACACGAGAGCCACTAGTGGCTCTGGCTCTGTTTGATCAACGAGACGACTATTTCACCTTCCGTAGGTAAAAACTCCTGAATAGAATGGTGCATCTGGATACGGCCTTTGACGTTCACCATAAACAGTGGCAAAACAAAATGTTCTTTGTTCTGCTGGAGATAATCTTGGTAGGTGAAACTTTCGCTCAGTTTTGTGTGCTTAATTTCTGCACCTTGGTTGATCAAACTGGCTAATTTTTTATAACTCACTTCACCATTAAAAAGTGATAAACCGTGATATTCCTGAGCCACTTTGTGTTTATCGCTACTATTGTCATTGGCATGATCGTTCAAACAAAATACGCGTTTTTCACCGAAATCACTGAGAAAATGCATGCAAGCCATAATATTGAAATGCTTATCAGGGCTAAGTGCAACCACATGACCAATACCAATCAAATCTAAATATTCATCGGCGTGGCTTGATATCGGATTACCATAATAATTGGCTAGCCCCGCCATTCGCGCCTGACTAATGTAGTCCCAGTTAGAATCGGTGAGCACAACGCGACAATCATATTTCGCAAACGCCTTTCCAAGCGCTCGAGCGACGTCATTCGCACCAATAATCAAAAAACCACGCGGAGCAGGTTCTGCCACCTTCAATGCCATTGCAATAGGACGCGCCGTCGCACTTTGTAAAATCACCGTTCCAATAATGACCATAAACGTTAAAGGCACTAATAGTGTCGCTCCCTCTACACCTGCCGCTGTCAGTTTGATAGCAAATAGAGAAGAAATAGAAGCAGCCACAATACCGCGAGGCGCCACCCAAGCCAAAAAAGCTTTCTCTTTGAAAGATAATGAGCTGCGCACGGTTGCAATAAAAATGGACATCGGACGGGAAACTAACTGCATTACCACCAACAACAACAATGCACTCCACCCTAATGCTTGGAAATCAGCCAGCTCGATGCGTGCAGCCAAAAGGATAAAGAGGCCAGTGATTAGCAAAATAGTCAGGTTTTCTTTGAAATGAAGAATATGCTGAATATTGACGTTTTTAGCATTTGCCAGCCACATCCCCATCACCGTCACCGTCAGTAAGCCAGACTCTGACTCGATGGCGTTAGAAGCGGAAAAGACTCCAAGTACCACAGCCAATACAGCAAAAGGCTGTAAATATTCAGGCAACATGCCTCGCCTCAATATGACAGCGACGGCTTGGCCAGCGGCCGCTCCTATACTTAAACCAACACCAATAATTAAAGAGAAAACGTATAAGCTATGCGCTTCACTGCTAGAGATAATAAACTCATACACCATCACCACAAACAGTGCACCCAACGGGTCGATGAGTATTCCTTCCCAGCGCAATATATTGGAAAGTCGAGCATTTGGCCGCACGGTACGTAGCAGCGGTACTATGACGGTCGGCCCGGTAACTACGGTCAAACTGCCAAACAGCAGCGCAAGTGACCAATCAAAGTCCAATAAATAATACGACGCAACGCTGGTTATTCCCCATGAAACTAGGGCTCCAAGCGACACAATGCTCCACACAGTGTGGTTGACGCCGCGAATATCTTTGAAGTTGAGTGTGAGGCTACCCTCAAACAAAATCACCGCAACCGCAAGAGAAATCAAAGGGAATAATAATTCTCCCAATAGCTGCTGAGGTTCTAACCACCCAGTCAACGGACCAACGACAATGCCCGCAATTAATAAAAATAAAATAGCAGGAAGACGCAACTTCCATGCTAACCACTGGCACGTCAAACCAAGAACGCCAATGGCTGCAATAGCTAAAGCAATAAACTCTTCATGCATATATTTTCTCTAATAGCGATATCTTAAATGGATAACCCATCAATAGGTGGGTTAATTAGTGAACTCATTCCAACCCCGTTGCCATTCCATGCGAAAGCGCTGTGCTTGCTCGGTCCCTTCGCACGCACCTTCATAATATAGTCCTGACAATCCAATTTGATAGGCGAAATTGGGGTTACAATACTCGCTTAGCCCTTTAACGTATCCCGCTTCGTAATCGGCTTGTTGCACCGAACCCAGCTCAGAAAGCTTTTTATAGCTGCGCTCAGCGTGGCCGGTGACTCCATCTTGATAACCAATTTGTTGCCAATCTCCGTTTTGTGCTAATTCAGCATCAGAGGCCGCACACCCAACCATCAATATAGCAGCGCACAATACACTTAATTTTTTCATTGTTGTCCTTAAGTTCTTATTTTCATTCAATTAGCCTAGCAGATTGCTTGTAAGATGCCACTCATTGCCTCCCAGCAGCAAAGCATTATTGATCCAGATGATGAGACGAGCCCTAAACCACTTATTGTGTGAAATAGCCACTTAACTGGCTATAGTGCCGCTCACTGGAAAAGCAGATGTTTCTCGTCACAGAGCCCTTTATTATCCACAGTGAGCTTAATTCATTCATAAAGGACAATTGCTATGATGTGGTTTCTTACCTGTGTCGCAGCCCTACTGGCCGGATACTTTATCTACGGCGCTTTTGTAGAAAAAGTATTTGGTATTGACGAGAACCGTAAAACACCGGCCCACACCATGAGTGATGGCGTGGACTATGTTCCTATGTCGACCAAAAAAGTCTACTTGGTACAATTGCTTAATATTGCTGGCGTAGGCCCAATTTTCGGCCCAATCATGGGCGCACTCTATGGTCCTGCAGCAATGTTGTGGATTGTCGTCGGCTGTATTTTTGCAGGTGCGGTGCATGACTACTTTTCAGGCATGTTGTCGGTACGCAATGGCGGCGCTTCAGTGCCTACCATTACTGGCCGTTACCTAGGCAATGGCGCCAAACATTTTATGAACATTTTTGCCATTGTACTGTTACTGCTTGTGGGGGTTGTGTTCGTTTCTGCGCCTGCGGGGATGATCACCAATCTGATTAACGAGCAAACGAGTCTAACTGTGAGCATGACCTCAATGGTGGTGATTATTTTCGCTTACTACATTCTCGCCACCATCGTTCCTGTCGATAAAATCATCGGCCGTTTCTACCCACTGTTCGGCGCATTGTTGATCTTTATGTCGGTTGGCTTAATGACCGCGATTGCACTTTCCAGTGAACACACTGTGATGGGCGGTTTTGAAATGAGCGACATGTTCAGCAACATGAACCCGAACGACCTACCACTTTGGCCAGCGCTCTTTATCACGATTGCTTGCGGTGCTATCTCTGGTTTCCATGCAACTCAGTCGCCATTGATGGCTCGCTGTATGGAAAACGAAAAAAATGGCCGCTTCGTGTTTTACGGTGCCATGATTGGTGAAGGCATTATCGCACTTATCTGGTGTGCGATTGCACTCTCTTTCTTTGGCTCATTGGAAGGTTTATCAGAAGCGGTGAAAAACGGCGGCCCGGGTAACGTTGTGTACAGCGCATCCTTTGGCTTATTAGGTGTGTTTGGCGGCATCATCGCCTTCTTGGGTGTGGTTATCCTACCCATCACCTCAGGCGACACTGCATTTCGCTCTAGTCGTTTGATCTTAGCTGAATATTTCAATATGGAACAAAAAACGCTGCGTAATCGCTTGTTCATGGCACTGCCGCTGTTTGTTTTGGGTGCCATTCTCACTCAAGTGGATTTCGGTATTATTTGGCGCTACTTCGGTTTTGCCAACCAAACCACAGCAGTAATGATGCTTTGGACCGCTTCCGCCTATTTACTACGCCACAACAAACTGCATTGGATTGCGACTATCCCCGCGATGTTTATGACCACGGTTTGTGCCACCTTCATTCTTAATAACAGTGCATTAGGCTTTGGCTTACCGATGCAAGCATCAACCATTGCCGGTATTTTGTTCTCACTGTCCGTAACCATATATGTAATTAGAATCTCCAAAGGTAAAGGCGACATCGAACTTACCGATGAAGAAAAACCGAAAGCAGTCACAGAAACTGCATAGTGTGAATGACGCTTCGCT
>NZ_NDIM01000114.1:9891-29782 GCF_002241375.1 Vibrio sp. V19_P1S1T109
GGCTTCCATTTGGAAGCCCTTCTTCTTTTATTAGTACGTCTAATTCAAATACTTTTTATTGACTAGTCGATTTGCTTGATTTGCAGCTCTTTGGGCACTTCAAAAAACATGTTCTCTTCTCGTCCAAGCACTTCTTCAACCGATTGAGCACCAAGCTCTTTAATTCGATCTAGGATCTGATTCACTAATGCTTCGGGTGCCGATGCGCCGGCCGTGACGCCAACGGTTTTCTTACCATCAAACCACGTTGGATCAATATCTTCAGGGCAATCAATCAAGTAACCCGGCGTTCCGAGCTTTTCCGCCAATTCTTTTAAACGCGTAGAGTTTGATGAGTTTTTCGAGCCCACCACCACCACCAAATCAACATCCAATGCAAGTTGACGCACCGCATCTTGGCGGTTTTGTGTCGCGTAACAGATATCATCTTTACGTGGTCCCTGAATATCGGGAAACACTTCACGCAATTTATCAATCACATCGGCTGTTTCATCCACCGACAAGGTGGTTTGGCTAACATAATGTAAATTAGTCGGATCTTTAACGATAGCTTTTAGCGTTTCAACATCTTCCGGTTTTTCAACCAAGTACATGCCGCCTTTTTTACTGGCGTATTGGCCCATGGTTCCTTCCACTTCAGGATGACCTGCATGGCCAATCAGCACTACTTCCATACTGCGGCGACTGGCTCGAGCCACTTCCATATGCACTTTAGTCACCAAAGGGCAAGTGGCATCAAACACGGTTAATGCACGCGCTTTCGCTTCAAGTCTCACCGCTTGCGAAACGCCATGAGCAGAAAAGATCACAATATTGTCATCAGGTACTTCGTGTAAGTCCTCAACAAAAATGGCCCCGCGCTGCTTCAGCCCTTCCACCACAAAGCGGTTATGCACCACTTCATGTCGTACATAAATCGGAGGCTGATACAGCTCAAGTGCGCGTTCAACAATGCTGATCGCACGATCAACACCGGCGCAAAAACCACGAGGGTTGGCTAACAATATTTTCATTTCATTGCTCATTGAATAGGGTTATCGCAAGTTGCCAATTATTCTACAGACAAAATTTCAACATCAAAAATGACATCTTGTCCTGCAAGTGGGTGGTTAAAATCAACCGTTACCGAATCGCCCGCAATAGCGGTGATAATGCCAGGAATTTCTAAGCCATCGCGGCCACTAAACGCCATAATCGTGCCAACTTCCACCTCAGTATTACCGGCAAATTTGGCGCGATCCATATGGTGGATGTTATCTGGGTTAGACAAACCAAACGCGTCTTCGGCTTTTAACTCAATGGTTTTGGATTCTCCGGCACTCAGACCGATTAAGCACAACTCAAAATTGTCGCTTAGACTGCCATCACCAATAACCAATTTCGCTGGTTTGCCCATATTATGAGTGCTATCCGCAATAGAGCCATCTTTTAATTTAATGGTGAAGTGTAGGGTTACCGCACTGTTTGCTTTTATTGTCGTCACGTGATTTCTCTTTATTTATTTTAGTGTGGAGACAAGGCATCCATAACGACATAAAAATGCCCGTTTTTAGTACGCCTATCGCCACCGTATTTTTAGAGATGAAGAGTAAACAAAAAGCGCCACCTGAATCAACAGACAGCGCTTAGGGTTATTCAACTATTTTAGCCATTATGAGTGCGCATCGTCTTTTTTACGAAAGCCATCAAGGATAATCATTGCTGCACCAAGGCAAATGGCACTGTCAGCCAAGTTAAACGCTGGCCAGTGATAATTGCCCCAGTAGAAATCAAGATAATCAACCACAAAACCGTGCACGATACGATCAAACACGTTGCCGATTGCACCACCAATAATCATGGCATAAGCGATATTATGCCACTTCTCTTGCGCAGGCAGCTTACTCATCCAGTAAGTGAGGAGCCCCGTCACCGCAAAGGCGATAGCGGTAAACAACCAACGTTGCCAACCCGCTTGATCACCTAAAAAGCTAAATGCCGCACCATAGTTATGTACATAAAGTAGGTTAAAAAAAGGCATTACTTCGATGCGATTTGCCCAACCATACCCCATGTTATCCATGACCATCAGCTTTATACCGACATCAAGGGTAAAGACCAGAAGCGCTAGCCATAGCCAGCGAACTCCTGATTGTTTCCAAGTAAGCGTCTGCTCTGCCATATTGAATCCCAATATTATTAAGCGAACTTACGAACTTCGCCTTCACCATCCACGTTCGACACACAACGGCCACAAATAGTTTCATGACCAGTGATAGTGCCTACGTCAGGAGTATGATGCCAACAGCGATCGCACTTCTCTGCTTCCGTTGCGCTCACCAACACAAACAAACCTGCAGTTTCCGTTGCTTGTGCCGCATCGCTTTTCTCAGCCAGAGGCTTCACTATCGCTTTTGATGTCAGCAGTACAAAACGCAGTTCATCTTCAAGCTTGTTTAACTGAGCCACTAAAGCGTCATCAGCAAACAGCACCACTTCAGCTTGTAATGAGCCACCAATGATTTTTTCACTGCGAGCAGTTTCAAGCAACTTGTTCACCGAGCTACGAACTTTTTGCATCTCTGCCCAAAATTCATTGTTCAACTCTTCGCCTTCAGTTAACCCAAACAGACCTTCAAACCACTCACCCGTGAAGACAAATTTTTCACGCGGCTCGCCATTAGCTTGCATCGCTGGCATTTCGTTCCAAATTTCATCAGCCGTAAATGACATGATCGGTGCCATCCAACGAACCAAAGCCTCAACGATGTAATACAGCGCCGTTTGACAGCTACGCTGTGCATGTGCACCTTGTTTAGCGGTGTATTGGCGATCTTTAATCACATCAAGGTAGAACGAACCCATTTCAATTGAGCAGAAGTGCATCAAGCGTTGGATCACGCCATGCGTATTATACTCTTCATATGCTTTGACAATTTCTTGTTGCGCCGCAAAGGCACGGCCTACGGCCCAGCGATCCAGCGACACCATCTCATCAGCTGCAACCATATCCGTTGCTGGGTTAAACCCATTGAGGTTGGCTAAGAAGAAACGTGCTGTATTACGGATACGGCGATAAGCATCCGCCGAACGTTTTAGAATTTCGTCAGAAACCGCCACTTCACCAGTGTAATCAGTCGATGCAACCCATAGACGCAGGATGTCTGCACCCAGTTTATTGGTGACATCTTTTGGCGCAACCACGTTGCCGATTGATTTTGACATCTTGCGGCCATGACCATCGACCACAAAGCCATGCGTCAATACTTGTTTGTAAGGCGCAGCACCTTTCATTGCTACCGATGAAATCAATGAAGATTGGAACCAACCACGATGCTGATCTGAACCTTCAAGGTACAGATCTGCACCGTGACCATTGAACTCTTCGCGCTTATCAACAACGGCGTAGTGAGTCACACCAGAGTCGAACCACACATCCAGCGTATCGAGTACTTTTTCGTAATGCTTGGCATCTTCTTCGCCCAAGATCTCAGCAGTGTCAACATCCCACCACGCTTGAATCCCTTTTTGTTCTACCAATTGCGCCACTGTTTCAATCAGCGCAGGGCTATTAGGATGAAGTTCTGCCGTCTCTTTATGCACAAATAGCGCAATCGGTACACCCCAAGTACGCTGACGAGAAATACACCATTCAGGACGACCTTCAATCATTGCTTCGATGCGGCTTTGACCCCATTCAGGCATCCACTGTACACCTTTGATCGATTCTAGAGCTTGGGCGCGCAGACCGGCTTGCTCCATAGAAACAAACCATTGTGGTGTTGCACGGAAAATGATTGGGGTTTTATGACGCCAGCAATGAGGATAACTATGCTCGTAGGCATGGTGGTGCAACAAAGCACCTTTTTCTTTCAGTACTTCAAGTACAGAGTCATTCGCTTTAAACACATGTTGACCAGCAAATAGCTCGGTGTCTGCTAGATATACGCCGTTTGAACCGACAGGGTTGGCTACTTCAAGGCCGTATTGCTGACCGACCACGAAGTCTTCTTGACCATGACCAGGTGCAGTATGAACGACACCAGTACCCGATTCAGTAGTTACGTGCTCACCCAAAATCGCAGGCACAGTAAATGCGTAAAATGGATGATTAAAAGACATTAGTTCAAGGTCTGCGCCTCGGCAAAAACCAAGATTGTGGTAATGACTGATACCAGCACGATCCATGACACTTTTTGCAAGTTCTGACGCAACGATAATGCGTTCAGCAGAGCGTTCACCGTCTGCTTCAATTTGCAGCAAAACATATTCAAGATCATCACGTAAGCAGACTGCGCGGTTAGCTGGCAAGGTCCAAGGTGTGGTTGTCCAAATGACAATCGACACTTCACCGTGGCCGGCGTGATCAGCCGCGAGCGTGAACTTTTCAAGCAGCGCCGCTTCATCGGCTGCTTTGAATCGTACGTCAATCGAAGGTGACACTTTATCTTTGTATTCAACTTCCGCTTCAGCCAGTGCTGAACCACAATCAGTACACCAGTGAACAGGTTTGAAACCTTTCAGCAGGTGGCCTTTATCGGCAATTTTACCCAATGCGCGAATAATGTTCGCTTCGGTGGCGAAATCCATGGTGCGATAAGGTTTATCCCACTCACCCATGATGCCCAAACGCTTAAAGCTCTCTTTCTGGCCTTCCACTTGACCTGCTGCATATTCACGGCATTTTTCACGAAACTCAGCCGCGGTCACTTTCTGGCCCGGTTTGCCGACTTTTTTCTCTACCATCAATTCGATAGGTAGCCCGTGACAGTCCCAACCTGGGATGTAAGGCGCGTCAAAACCAGATAAGGTTTTCGATTTGATAATAATGTCTTTAAGAATCTTATTCAGTGCGTGACCAATATGAATATCACCGTTGGCATAAGGAGGGCCATCGTGCAATACGAAAGATTTTTTGCCTTTTTTGGCTTTACGGATTTCGCCGTAAAGATCTTCTTGATACCAACGCTTTAACATTTCTGGCTCACGTTTAGCCAGATCGCCACGCATTGGAAACCCTGTTTCAGGTAGGTTCAGGGTATCTTTATAATCACTCATCGATTCTTAATTCCGTTATATTGGGCGACGTTAGACATGATATTAATCGGTGGAATAATCCGACTAATTCTTTAGCTGATGCAACCACACCCTTGCCGCATCAGCATCCAATTCAATTTGTTGCTTTAACGCTCCAAAAGATTCAAATTTCTTTTCATCTCGAAGCTTATGTAAAAGTGCCACTTCTAGCTGTTTGCCATATAAATTGGCATGAAAGTCAAACAAGTGTACTTCAAGTTGTTGGCGAACCCCGTTGACTGTTGGCCTATTACCAATATTGGCAATTCCTCCGATGGGCGAGTTATCAAGGCCATAGACATTGACGACGTAAACACCAGAGACCGGTGAAACACAGCGCTTAAGCGGAATGTTCGCTGTAGGGAAACCAATGGTTCGCCCTAACTTTTGACCATGCGACACTCGACCACTGATACCGTAATCACGACCGAGCATCTGCTTAGCTAACACTAAGTCATCGCTTGCTAAAGCGTTACGAATAGCAGTACTACTCACCCGCTGTTGTTGCAAGCAAAAACTGTGGGTACTTACCACCTCAAAACCGAACTGTTGCCCAGCTTGCTGCAGCATACTGAAATTACCTTGGCGATTTTTACCAAAACAAAAATCATCACCAATCACCAGAAACTTAACACCCAACTGAGCGACCAACAAGTCACGAATAAAAGCTTCTGCCGTTAAATTAGCAAAGTGCTGGTTAAAATTCACACATAACAATCTGTCAACCGACTGCTTGTTCAATTGCACAAATTTATCACGTAATCGAGTTAACCGAGCTGGTGCATTGTGCTTGGCAAATAATTCTAATGGCTGCGGTTCAAACGTCATGACCACCGAAGGTAAACCCAATAATTGCGCTTTCTTGGATACTTGCTTCAAAACTTGCTGATGTCCTAAATGAACACCATCAAAGTTTCCGATGGTTAATACACAGCCATGATGCTGTGGCTTGATATTGTGAATGCCGCGAATCAATTCCATTAGAAAATGCTTAAAACCTATAGTTCTCAATTAGCAAGGTGCGAAACCGACGGATTATATACTAATCACCATTAATCTGTCGCCGCTTTTAAGTCTTTTAAACGCACGCCAAGCACGGCTAGGCAAAGCAAATAACTGACCGCACCGATACTGATCAGCATCACCAATGATGTAGCCCTCTGTGTCAGACTCCACTCTAGCCACGTTGACATTTCTTCCAATTGCCAAACAATGACCACAACCATCGCACTGCTGGCCAACATTAAGCGAATAATAAAACCAATAGTTTTACGGGTGATCTGATACACCCCTTGCACATGTAACCCTCGGTAAAGCAGTGCCATGTTGATAAAAGCAGATAATGACGTAGCTAACGCCAAACCAACATAACTTAAATGCCACGCTAAAAGCGCATTGAAGACCATATTAGAGATCATGGCGATAATGCCATAACGAACTGGCGTTTTGGTGTCTTGCCGAGAGTAGTACCCTGGTGCAAGCACTTTGATCAGCATAAAACTGATCAAGCCCAAACCAAATGCATAGAGTGACAACGCCGTTTGATTGACATCATTCGGGGTAAACTCACCTCGCATAAATAGCACCATAAGCATCGGTTTTGCCAACACAATCAGGCCTAACATCGCAGGAAAACCGAGCAGACAAACCATACGAATACCCCAATCCATGGTTTGCGAAAATCCTTCGCTGTGGGCATCAACATGTTTACGGGATAATGCAGGCAAAATAACGGTAGCGATCGCAATACCAAATAAGCCTAACGGAAATTCTAGCAAACGGTCTGAATAGTAAAGCCAGCTGATGGAGCCCGTTTGTAAGAAGCTGGCAATGAAGGTGTCCAGCAATAAGTTAATTTGACTGACCGATACCCCAAAAAGAGCGGGCAACATCAAGGTGCGAATTTTCACAACCCCCGGTTCATTCCAACCCCATTGAGGCCAAACCAATAAACCTGCTTTGAGCAAAAATGGAATTTGAAATAGAAACTGGACCAATCCTCCAAGAAGGACACCAATCGCCAAGCCAATTTCCGGTTGTTGTAAGTGCGGCGACAAAAACCAAGCGCAACCGATGATCATCACATTCAAAAATACAGGGGTAAAAGAAGAGACGGCAAACTTGCCCAAGGTATTGAGAATCGCTCCTGATAAAGCAACAAAAGTGATGAACCATAAGTAAGGAAAAGTGATTTTTAATAATAAACTCGCAAGCTCAAACTTATGCGCATCAGGACCATCATTAAGCCAATCTAAAAACCAACCAGCCCCAAACAGTGCCGTGACCGCACCAGAGCATAAGATCCCCACAACAGTCACCAAAGTGACAATAACCCCCAATGTGCCAGATGCTTTAGCAATCAGTTCGCGTGTTTTATTGATATCTCCGGATGAATGGTATTCGGTCAGTACTGGAACAAACGCTTGAGAAAAAGCCCCTTCGGCAAATAGCCGACGTAAAAAGTTAGGAATTTTATTAGCAAAGAAAAAAACATCGGCACTCGCACCTGCCCCCATCAAATTCGCAACAACTACGTCACGAACTAGGCCCAACACACGAGAAATCAACGTCATAGCACTGACAATCAAGCCAGATTTGAGTAGGCGTTTGCTCACTATTACCTCGAAAAACAAGCCAAAACGTCATTATCCACAGCAACACATAAGGAATGTCAGTGCGAGATCAGATAAGTATTAGCATTGGAAAAAAAATACTGTTAGAATCCCCGCATCTTAACCGCGATGACCTTCCTATACCAAAATTTGTTTGGCCTAGAACGGTTTTTGCACAAATCATTTGACAATTGAGAGCAAATAAGGGATATTCCCCGCCCTTAAATTGTCACCGAACTAAGTTTTTGGGAGTTAGACCCTTGGCAAATAGTAAATCTGCTAAGAAGCGCGCTATCCAAGCTGAGAAACGTCGTCAGCATAATGCTAGCCGTCGTTCTATGATGCGCACTTACATGAAGAAAACCATCGCAGCTATCGCAGCTGGCGATAAAGAAGCTGCAACTGCTGCATTTGCTGCAGTTACACCAATCCTTGACCGTATGTCGACTAAAGGTCTTGTTCACAAGAACAAAGCTGCTCGCCATAAGTCTCGTTTCGCTGCAGCAATCAAAGCTCTATAATTTAGACTTGGTTCCACGCGAAAATAAAAACCGGCTAAGGCCGGTTTTTTTATATCTGCAATGTCAAGTAAAGTATTTACTCTAATTTTAATATAAAAAAATCCGAACTATGTTACTGAAACATAATTTCGGATTGTGTATTTTTCAAAACACTAGCGGCAGTATAAACCGTGTAACAACTCAATCATCGCCTTGATCTCATGGCTGCTGAGTGTGTAGTAAACCGTCTGAGCTTCTTTTCTTGTATCCACTAACCCATCTCTTCTTAACCAAGCAAGATGCTGCGAAAGTGCCGATTGACTCAATTCTAATTTCCCACATAGCTCACCAACCGACAGTTCTTGATTGTGTAATAAACACAATATTTGTAGGCGTCTTTCGTTAGCCATAGCCTTTAACAACACCACTGCTTTAGCGGAATTTTTTTCCATTTCTTGTAGGTTCATGAATAAGCTCCCTTGGAACAACTTCTTACATCAAACGCATCACAAGTTTGCATCTTCCTTAACCCAACAGGTTATGAGTTTATAAGTAAGGTTAGTACCTTTTTCTACGTAGTTTAATTGTTATACCGTTTATGACGGCAACCATTCAATAGAGCGTCAATAACGGCATCAGAAGGCGTATAACCAGTTTAGATTAGTATTACTTGGCAAGCGATAATTAATAATATTGCTAGATAATGAGATAGTAATCTATTTATCGTTAGTAGTGAAAGCATCATACAAACAAATTATTAAAATCTGCATCGCAAACATTTTTCACTGCCGGATGTTGGATCATCCTCTCAGCAAAAATGACGTAGTACTCTTCTTTTAAATCATCAATCTGACCGATGAGTTGCAAAGGAAGATCATCACCAACTTCAGTCACATAGATTGAGGGCGCTAAAAAAATTGCATCATGATGATAACGCGCAAAAGCTTTCATCAATGCCGCATCATCAAACTCCCCCAGAATATTCGGCTTCAGGCCTTGACGGTCAAACCATTGCAATAGATTACGCCCCATCGCGGTTCGGCTTCCCGGTATCAACAACTTTCTCTGCTCTAAAATGGCGGGAAAAGAGACATTTTCAACCTTGCCTGAACAAAAAAAACTCATGTGACTCTCACCCAGTTTTTTGCTGAACAGGCCCGGGCTTTGGCTGGAATCGACGGGATAATCAGAGAGAATCATATCCAATTTGTGTTGTGAAAGTTGCTCTAACAACATTTCATGGGTCGATTCAAAACAACGCAAGTGGATACTGCTATCGGCCGGGACCGTCGTCATCAGTATTTTACTGACAAGCCGTTTAGAGAGGGCATCCGCCACTCCTACATCAAACAGCAGATTAGAGCGCTGACTATAATTGACAATATCGAGCATCTCATAACTTAAGCCGAACATCCGGTCAGCATATTTAAAAACCAGTTGCCCAAGTTCTGTCGGTTCAATGCTACGACCATTACGCTTAGTAAGCTTACCATCCATGCGCTCTTCAAAAGCCTTAATTTGCCCAGTGACGGTTTGCGGAGTCAAGAAGAGTGCTTCTGCAGCTTTAGTGACCGATCCCTGCTTGCATACCATCCAGAAGTAGTAAAGATGATTGTAGTTGAGGTGAAACATGATAAGGACACTCAATTTTATTTGGTCGTTGTTTATAACAAACCCAAGCCAAATGAGCAATTAACTCGGAAAAACCGAACTTAAGAACGTTAGCTAATCTTAATACCGAGCAGTTAGAGTTCAAAAATGACAACTTCGTCATAAAATATCTAAAACTAGCGTCCCTCGCCCTCCTCCTCCACGTTGTTAAAATCGCATAACATCATGAAAATTCAATAAATAAAGAATTAAAAGTCACCGTGAAACTTGTTTTTATCAGAGTTATCAATGAGAAACACACTGTCATATAAATGAAATAATTATTCTCTACTATCTCGCTCAGATTCAACAACAGACCGAACAACACTCAAAAGGTCAATGGAGAAAAGAAAATGAACCAAGCGACAACTACTGCTGCACCCATTGCGAGTACCACTCGCTGGCTGCGTTGGGCGAACTTGGCATTCATGCTCTACCTACTGCTACTTGCAGTGGCGATGGTAGGTAGTGGATTTAAATGGGCGACAGGTGATCAAGCTAAGGTACTGTTTGAGTTTGCCTCACACCCAATAGCGGGGTTGATGATAGGGTTAGTCGCCACAGCATTGATTCAATCTTCAAGCACCGTAACCTCTATCATTGTCGGTCTTGTGGCTGGCGGATTACCTGTTGAAATGGCGATCCCAATGGTTATGGGTGCCAATATTGGCACCACAGTAACCAACACGCTTGTTAGCCTTGGACACGTTCGTTGCCAAGTCGAATTTAAACGCGCTTTTGCAAGTGCAACAATTCACGACTTCTTTAATCTTTTGGCGGTACTGATTTTCCTACCGTTAGAGATGATGTTTGGTATTTTAGAGAAAATTTCTCATTGGCTTGTGTCACCTTTGCTCTCTACTGGTGATATGAGCATGAAAGGACTCGATTTTATCAAACCTATCACGAGCCCAATTATCACGGCACTAAAAGGCCAGCTGATCACTTTTGGTGAAGTTGTAGGTGGCGTGATGTTGATTGTTCTTGGTATTGCGACCATTTTTGTGGCTATCACTGTCATGGGTAAGCTCATGAAGAGTTTGATGGTGGGTCGTGCGAAAGAGATACTCAAAGATGCCATTGGACGCGGACCGCTGCACGGTATCCTTTCAGGTTCAATCGTCACTGTATTGGTTCAATCTTCTTCAACTACCACCAGTTTAATGGTTCCGCTGGTCGGCACTGGTGTATTGAAAGTACGCGATGTTTACCCATTCACTTTAGGGGCTAATATTGGCACTTGCATTACCGCCCTACTCGCGGCAACGGCCGTTTCTGGTGAGTTTGCGGTATTTGCCTTGCAAATTGCTTTAGTCCACTTAACCTTTAATGTATTAGCCACTGTGTTGATCTATGGGGTTCCGTTTTTACGTGAACTGCCAATTAAAGGCGCAGAAATGATTGCTGAGATGGCAACAAAGAATAAAGCGGTCGTTGCGGGTTATTTACTATCGGTCTTTATCATTATGCCTGGCGGTATACTGGCACTAACGGCTTAAGTAACGAACAAACCACACGACAGATCAAAAAAAATCCCCGAGCAACGCTTCGGGGATTTTTTACAACTAGAAAACAGTACTTTTTAATAATGCGAGAGAGCAACTAAACCGAAAATGGGTACTGGATGGCATCATGGCATTGGTAGCCTTCAATCCAGAAATCATCCAAGGTAACCCAAGTTTCAAGATCTTCTAGCGTTTTAATTTTCGGGTTGATATGAAACTTCGCCATAGGGAGTGGTTCACGCTTAAGTTGTACATCTTTCATCAACGCCAGTTGGTCTTCATAGATATGCGTATTGACGATCTTATGGTAGGCCACGCCAGCTTTTTTGCCGGTAATTTGCGCCATAATTGCGAGGAACACGTAGACCTGAACCATATTAAAATTCAAGCCAAGCGGGACATCACACGAGCGTTGCGTACTATTGAGATACAAAGTATCACCCAACAAAGAAAAGTGATGACTGTACATGCAGGGGCGCAAGCAACCCATATGAAACTCACCTGGGTTGTAAAAGTTTAGGATTTCGCCTCTATCATCAACGCCACGTGAAAGATCATCAACAATCTTACGCAGTTGATCAATCTGCCCACCATCCGCCTTGGCCCACGCACGTCCTTGAACTCCATACACGCGGCCCATATCATCTTCACCTTTGCGGTATGGATTGTTAAGCCAAGCTGCATTTAAATTCGCATTTGCATCCCACGTTTTGGTTCCTAAAGCGCGAAAATCGGCTGCATTATCGTAGCCACGAATATAACCAAGTAGCTCAGCAACTGCGGCTTTCCAGAAGCTTTTACGCGTTGTCACTAACGGGAATTGATTCTGACCTACATCGTAGGTGAGATCAGCGTTAACCACCGTTAGGCAGCGTTTGGCGGTACGTTCATTTTCGATCCAAACGCCCTCATCAACAATTCGCTGACAAAGTTCAAGATACTGTTTCACAAACTATCCTTAACACTATTGAGTCACTTTATGGTTAACCTTGTACGCCCATACCATCATCAGTGCACCGACAATGATCATCGGTAGCGACAGGATTTGCCCCATGGAGATAAATCCAGCGAACAATCCTAATTGTGCATCAGGTTCACGAACATATTCGACAAGGAAACGGAATGTTCCGTAGCCTATCAAAAATAGCCCTGAGACTGAACCAATTGGCCGATTTTTGCGGATAAACAGGTTCAATATAATAAACAGCACAATCCCTTCTAAGAAAAACTCATAAAGCTGTGATGGATGACGAGGCAAAGGCCCGCCGTTTGGAAAAATGATCGCCCATGGAACATCGGTTACTCGCCCCCACAATTCACTGTTCATGAAGTTGCCTAGTCGTCCCATGCCTAAACCAAATGGAACCAAAGGAGCCACAAAATCGGCGACACCAAAAAACGTCCGGTTATTTTTCCGTGCATACCAAAACATTGCACTGATCACGCCAAGTAGACCACCATGGAAAGACATCCCGCCTGTCCACACTTTAAAGAGATAGAGCGGGTCTTGGAGAAACAGATCAAAATTGTAAAACAACACATAACCGACGCGACCACCAATGACCACCCCTAAAAATCCAGCAAACAGCAAATCCGAGACTTGCTCACGAGTCCAGCCACTATTTGGTTTGTCCGCTCTGCGATTGGCAAGCCACATCGCAAAAACAAAACCAACTAAATACATTAAGCCGTACCAGCGAATGGATATAGGGCCAATCGCAATCAGCACGGGATCAATATTTGGGAACTGTATAAAACCCTGAGACATAAACGTGTTCTCTTACTAAAAATGAGGTGAAGATAATAAGTGATTAAAACAGCATAGTTGCCGCTATAACCATCAGAAAAACGGAGAATATTTTTTTCAATACCACCGTCGGTAACTGAGTCGCGTAACGCGCTCCTAATCGAGTAGTGAGAATAGAGGTCGAAGCAATGGCGACCAACGCAGGTAAATAGACATAGCCAATGCTGTAAGGTGGTAAATTCTCCACTTGATAGCCGTGCAAAATAAAACCAATCATGCCAGAGATTGCGATCACACAGCCACAGACAGAAGAAGAACCGACGGCTTTACGCATTTCAACGCCATGGCGATTCAAAAAAGGAACGGAGAGTGAACCGCCACCAATTCCAGCTAAACTCGAAACAATACCAATACCACTGCCACATAGCATGGTCACCCACGCACCGGGCATCGATCTTTGCATTTGCGCTTTTATCGATAAAAACATTTGAATCGCCAGGCAAAAAACAATCACGCCAAATACTTTCGGTAGATATTGAGTCGGAATCACATCTGCGATCATTGAGCCAACAAACCCACCGACGATAACGCCGGGCATGAGCCACTTGACGACAAACATATCCACATTGCCCAATTTAAGGTGATTTAATGCCGAAGAAGCCGAAGTAACAATGATGGTCGCTAGCGATGTCGCTAACGCTAAATGCATACTAAGTTCGGGGGAAATACCCGCCTTGGGAAGCAAAAGAAGCAACGCCGGAACGACAATTAAACCACCACCAATGCCCAGTAAACCAGCCATAAAACCAACGACTGAGCCCAATAACACCATCAACACCATCAACTCAAAATTCACATTGCTTCCTATTTTTTGCCTGCGCGGATAAAGCCAGCAAAGCCTTTATCTTCAAAGTATGAGTGCATCATATTATAAATGTCGTTGCCGTAAGGTTGCATCAACGCTTTGTCAGCAAGTCGCTGTAACTGTCCTAATTGAGAGTGCCTCACCAAATATTTGACCTTGGCTACGTTGGAGGTATTCATACTTAGCATGCGATAACCCAAACCAATTAATAACAGTGAACCGATAGGGTCTCCGGCCAACTCACCACACACACAAACAGGTATACGATGAGACTGGCAAGTCTCTAAAATCTGTTTAAGCGCCATCACCACCGCTGGATGCATGGAGTCATAGACATCAGCAACATGTGCATTGTTCCGATCAACGGCCAACAAATATTGGGTTAAATCGTTGGTTCCAACCGAAACAAAGTCCACTTTGCTCGCAATCAATGGTAGAAGATAAATCATCGATGGTACTTCAATCATAATGCCAATCTTGGGCATTATGATCCGATCATCAACGCTAGAAACTTCTCGATACGCTTGCTCAATCAACCGCATTGCGTCGTCCAACTCTTTCGTTCCTGAAATCATGGGCAATAAAATGCTGAGATTTTGGTTATCGCCGCTGGCACGCATCATCGCCCGCAGTTGAATCAAAAAGATATCGGGATGATCGAGCGTAAAACGAATGCCTCGCCAGCCAAGAAAGGGATTGTCTTCTTCAATGGGTAGATAAGGCAGTGCTTTATCGCCACCAATGTCTAACGTTCTCATCACCACCCGTTTATCAGGATAAGCGTTCAAAACGCTGCGATACTGCTGCACTTGTTCTTCTTCTGATGGAAAGCGATGTTGCAGCAAAAAGGAAATTTCGGTTCGATACAGCCCGACACCATCAACCCCTTGGTTAATTGCGATGTTGGTATCCGCACTTAATCCAGCATTGAGCATCACTTCAATACGTGTGCCATCTTGCGTAAAAGGAGCTTCTGCAATGGTTTCATTAACCATTTGAGAAAGTTCGCTTTCTTCATAAGCTAAAGCGCGATATTCCGCCAGAATTTGTCTATTTGGTGAGATAAAAACCTTGCCGCTATAACCATCGACAATGCCCTTTTTACCGTTGATCTCCTTGAGATTAAGTGAAATCCCCATCACTGCGGGAATGCCCAGCGCCCGTGACAATATTGCTGCGTGGGAATTAGCAGCCCCTTCTAAAGAGACCACCGCCAGTAATTTATCTTTAGGAATAGCGGCGAGAATTGAAGCAGTAAGTTCGCGTACCACCAAAATGATCGGTTTATCAAGTTGCTGCTGATCATGCTCAGTGTTGTGCAAAAAAAATAGCAGTCTCTGACCTAGCTCACGAATATCCTGTGCACGCTCACGTAAGTAAACATCTGACATCTTCGCAAAACGGTTGGAATAACTCTCCACAACTTGCCGTAATGCCCAATCTGCACGATCGCCTTTTTGGATCTGGCTTTTCAGATCGTTGCGTAGCATCGGATCATTGAGTAGATGAGTAAAGAGATCGAAGATGGCTAACGCATCTTTATTAATATCACTATCGAGTTTTTTTCTTAAACGACGAAAATCGTTCAAGGCGCTTTCTACCGCCAGCACTAGCCACTCTTGTTCTCGTTCAATATCGAGCGTTGAGGCGGGGTAAACATCAGACAGTTGAGGCTGGGTGTCATCCCACCAAAACTCACCAATCGCGATGCCAGATGACGCAGCAATGCCACTGGTGGATAACTGCTTTTTCGAAAGCAGCCACTGCCCTTGTGTTTGAGCATGAGCAATAATCACGGCCACTTGCGCCGCCAGAGTGACAATAAAAGACTCTTCCATCTCACTAAATAAGCGAGGTGTTTTTTGCTGCACGACCAAGACACCCAATACTCGCTTGCGATGAATAATCGGCGTACCAAGAAAGCTTTGATACACCTCTTCGCCAAGCTGTTTGAAGTATTTAAAATTAGGATGTTTCGATGCTTCAGCAATGTTGATTGGCTCAGCTGAACGTTTCACTAAGCCCACTAAACCTTCGTCAAAACCGATGTGGATTTTGTCGCCTTTGAACTTTAAGCCTTGCGTTGCCATCAGTTCTAGACGATGTTTTTCTTCGTTAGCAAGATAGACAGTGCAACACTCGGTACTCATCGCATTGCACGTTTGCTTAACCAAAATATCCAAGGCTTGGTGTACATCTTCTACCTTGGATACTTGTTCAACTATTTCCCTTAGCTGAGAGAGCATGTCTATCCTCTTTTATTTTTGCGCTTACCTTTGTTATTACGTTCTTTAAATGGCATCGCGAATGATGCAAACTCTTTCATGGCACGACGATAAACATCTCGCTTGAAAGAGACTACTTGCCTCACTGGATACCAATAACTGACCCAACGCCAACCATCAAATTCAGGGGTACTGCCGCGCTGCATGTTGATTCTTGATTCATCACACTCTAAGCGCAGAAGAAACCATTTCTGTTTTTGCCCAATACAGACAGGTTGAGAATCCCAACGAACGAGCCGTTTTGGTAATTTATATCTTAACCAATGACGGCTTGTTGCTATGATTTTCACATCTTTCTTTGTAAGCCCAACCTCTTCGTAAAGCTCTCTAAACATCGCTTGTTCAGGAGTTTCATCGTCGTCAATTCCACCTTGTGGAAACTGCCAAGAGTGTTGTCCGTATCGTTTCGCCCAGAATACCTGACCATGGTTGTTACAAATCACAATACCAACATTGAGTCGGTAACCATCGCCATCGATCACTGGCCAACCTCTAGTAAAATCTTAATTGCTTTGATTTTTCCACATATCCCCAATAGGAGCAAACTTACTAGTGTGATTAACACGAGATTTATGTATTCCTAATCATTAATTGGATAACTTTTCATCAAATTTAAAGTTATCAACAAAATAATGCGACACCAGCCACATTTATTCACCTTTTCTGTGAGTAACTATGTGAAGAATCTCTAGATAGCGACTTACTTCCCCAAAAAGCAAAAGAATACGGACCAATATAAAAAAGATAATAATAAATTAAATACATTAAAAACAATGAATTAATTGGGTTTTCCATTATTCACATTACGTTGCAATTAACAAAAAATTGATCCTTTCACAACATGCTCAAAGATCCACCAATTAGCTCGTTATCCACACCCCCACTCTAGTAGAAATAAGATTTACTGATTAAGAGGCCCACTCTCTCAAGCAAAACCCTGTAAATGCATACATACAAACAAAAAATGGAATATTTTTCCGATCAACCTGTGGATAACTTGAATTGCGATGATCTTTTAAGCAAAAGAAACGACAGCACATTGTGTATAAGAATTTGCTACAATCGCGTTTTTATCATTCAAAGTATCATGAAACCTGCACCTAAAACTGAACATGAATTAATGCTTAGAGCCCAAGACATTGCAGGCTTAAGCTTTAGTCAACTGGCCGAAGAAGCCAAGATGACCGTGCCCCCTGACTTAAAAAAAGATAAAGGATGGGTCGGTCAGCTATTAGAGTGGCATTTGGGTGCAACGGCAGGCAGCAAACCTCAGCAAGATTTCGAGCAATTAGGTATCGAGCTCAAAAGTATTCCAATCAGTTACACTGGAAAACCGCTCGAAACAACGTTTGTGTGTGTGGCCCCACTCACTGGTGTTCATGGTTTAACATGGGAGCAAAGCCACGTGCGAAATAAACTCTCTCGAGTACTGTGGATCCCAATAGAGGGTGAGCGAGAGATCCCCCTAGCCCAGCGCCATGTCGGCTCGCCATTACTATGGAGCCCTTCACCTGCACAAGAACAGCAGCTAAAAAATGATTGGGAAGAACTGATGGAGTTCATCGTTCTTGGCAAAGTTGAGCAGATCACCGCTAAGCACGGTGAAGTATTACAGCTCAGGCCAAAAGCGGCAAACGGGCGAGCATTAACCGAAGCATACGGTGCTAATGGCAAACCTATCAAAACCCTGCCACGAGGCTTTTATCTTCGAACTCAATTTACCGCGAGCATTCTTGAGCAACACTTTATTTAAAAGTGCTCGTTATTGCTCATGAAAAAACGTAACCGTTTGATCTTTCACTGCACAATTCGTTTCCGTTTCACTGCCATCTTCGCTTATAGTAAAAACGTCACACACTCCACCAGCGAGAGCATCAAGGAAGGAATATGCAATACACCAAACTGCCTCATTCCACACTGGAAGTGAGCAAGATCTGCTTAGGTACCATGACTTTTGGTGAACAAAATAGCCAACAACAAGCCTTTGAGCAGCTCGATTACGCCTTAGACCAAGGTGTGAATTTCATCGATACTGCGGAAATGTACCCAGTTCCCCCCAACGGTAAAACCCAAGGTCTGACCGAAAGCTATATTGGCAACTGGTTAGAAAAATCAGGTAAACGTGAAAAAGTGGTGTTAGCGACTAAAGTGGCAGGCCCGCGTAACGTGCCTCACATCCGCGAAAAGATGTCACTCGATAGACGCAACATTCATTTAGCGATTGATGATAGTTTAAGACGCTTAAAAACAGACTATGTCGATTTGTATCAATTACATTGGCCTCAACGCCAAACGAACATGTTCGGCCAACTTAACTACCCTTATCCTGATCAGCAAGAAGAAGTCACTTTAATCGAAACGCTCGAAGCGCTTAATGATCTCGTCAAGGCTGGAAAAGTGCGTTACATCGGTGTATCAAATGATACCCCGTGGGGTGTGATGACATTGCTAAAATTGGCAGAAAAACACGATCTAGCAAGAATTGTCTCTATCCAAAACCCTTATAATTTACTGAATCGCAGCTTTGAAATTGGCTTATCTGAGATTAGCCACTTCGAAGGTGTTCAACTGCTGGCTTACTCGCCACTGGCGTTTGGTTGCCTGAGTGGTAAATATTTAAATGGCGCAAGACCTGACGGTGCTCGGTGCAGCCTATTTGAACGCTTTTCTCGCTATTTTACGGCGCAAGGTGTACAAGCCACTCACGCTTATGTTGAGCTTGCTAACCAGTATGGCCTTGATCCAGCACAGATGGCGTTGGCGTTTGTCAATCAACGTCCGTTTGTCGCATCCAATATCATTGGCGCGACAAACCTAGAGCAGTTGAAAACAAATATCGATAGTTTAGATGCCGTACTCAGTAATGAATTGCTTCTTAAAATTCAAGAGATTGGGACGACTTACTCCAACCCTTGTCCGTAGATATCTTCGGGGCTAGCGAAGCCACTAGCCCCTCGTTTTACGTTGTTATTCGCATACTTAACACACGGCGAAGATGACGAATATGACGTTCAGCTTTAATTGAGTCAGGGACAGAAACGCCAATAGCGCGTCCATCACTTTCTAAGCCAATATCTTTAAGCAAGTGTTGGCTATTAAAAGGCAGCTCAAAAGCATGACGGCGAACATTTCGTTGCCATTGACGCTCTTCACGGCGTAAATCAGCACGGACCAGTAAAGTAGCAAGTTGTAAATAAATTGAATGACGCATGAGTATTCTCCAGTAGTAAACTAAACGTTGACGGCTGGAAAAATGGGGGCAAACAAGGTGGATCAACACTTTGATAAGCTGCCATTTTTCCGCAGCCTATCTCAAGGTTACGGATTAACTAAAAATCGGTGCCTTTTTTATCATCAAACATACGACAGGCGTCTGTAGTAAGAGACGATTTAGGCGCAGTAAGATCGATAGAAACGCGAACAGTATGAACAAAAACGAAATGATTCATGTTGCGCCTCCAAGCAAATAGTTAATCCAAAGTGAAATGAGTGTGTGAGCACGGCTCACGGTTAAATTCTATGCAACTGAGGTGATTATTCAACTCTTAATTTTCAAACAATTAAAAAACAATGCATTAACCTAAAATGAAAGCCGATGACAGCAAATAAGTGACATATTCAGCTAGAGAATAACTTATTCGCAAAAGATATGATTATAAAAAATGGCCACAT
>NZ_NDIM01000235.1:0-8556 GCF_002241375.1 Vibrio sp. V19_P1S1T109
CACTGACATACTGACAAATTACACGAAAAGCTGCGGGTTATTTGACAAGCTGCCGAAATATTTACCGCTATGTACCTACATCAACTTCCACCGCCTTTATTTCAAGAATAATGTTTATGTAAACAGCGCGTGGATTTCTTCTAATACATGAGGATTGGCAATGGCACCTAAGTTTTTGACTGTCTCGCCATGCAGTACTTGCTTCACCGCGAGTTCTACCAGTTTTCCGGATTTGGTGCGCGGGACATCACTGATGGAATGGATCTGCGCAGGAACATGACGAGGGGAGTAGTTTTCTCTTAGGCGCTGTTTGATGGTGTTCACCAGTAGGGTGTTGAGTTCGCACTGTGGAGCCAGTTGTACAAAAAGGATGATCTGCTCATCATTATCGATTTTCTGACCCACTGCGACCGAATCTTGTATTTCAGGAAAGCTATTCACTTGCTGATAAATTTCCGCCGTGCCGATACGCACGCCTCCAGGGTTTAAGGTGGTGTCACTGCGCCCATAAAAACGTATTCCCCCATTGTCGGTCCACTCAACTTCATCACCGTGGTGCCATACACCAGAGAACTTGCTCCAATACGCATCGTGATAACGTTGGCCATCGTCATGCCAAAACCCGATGGGTTGATTAGGGAAACTGTTGCGGCAGACTAACTCTCCCCGTTGTTGTATCACGGGTTGACCAAGGTCGTTAAATACGGCGACATCAAGTCCTAAGCCTGCGCCTTGGCATTCTCCTCGATACACCGGCAATATGGGGTTGCCAAGCACGAAGCAGCCACAAATATCGGTTCCACCCGAGATAGAGGCGAGGTGTAAGTCCGCTTTTATGTTGGCGTATACATAATCAAACTGTTTTGGGTACAAAACCGAACCTGTTGAACATAATGTTTTCAGTGAGGAGAGAGGGTAGTAATCGCTCGGTGAATACGCGGTTTTTTGCAGTGCCTCTAAATATTTGGCCGATGTACCGAACAAAGTGATGTTGGCTTCTTCTGCCAAATCCCACAATACACCCGGTTGCGGATACATTGGGCTACCATCATAAATAACCAACGTAGCACCGCTAGCGAGCGCCGAAATATGCCAGTTCCACATCATCCACCCACAAGTGGTGTAATAAAACACACGATCGCCCGGTTGAATATCACAGTGTAATTGATGCTCTTTGAGATGATTTAAAATCGTACCGCCAACCGAATGGGCGATGCATTTGGGTTTACCTGTCGTACCTGATGAGTACAAGATAAACAGTGGGTCATTGAAGCCAATGCGTTCATAGCGTAGCCCACGTGGAAGGTAACTTGCGAGAATCGCATTCCAATCAGAAAAAGCGTCGTTAAAATCAGCCGTGAGTGAGCGTTGCTGTAAATATTCGATCTGACAAATGTTGTGTAGGCTCGAAATAGCATCGGCAATCTGACCGTTTTTTTCTTCCATGAGATGGGTTTTGCCATTAAACGTATACCCATTGCAGCAGAATAAAATTTTGGGTTGTACTTGGCCGAAACGTTCTACTACGCTGTCGACACCGAAATCAGGAGAGGTTGATGTCCAAACGGCTCCTAAGCTAGTAGTCGCTAACATAGCCACTAAAGTTTCGGTCATATAGGGTAAGTAACCGGCGACAACATCACCTTTTTCAACTCCATTTTGTTTTAACCACTGCTGGATAATAGAAACCTGATCACTGAGTTGCTGCCATGTTAGTTTCTTGTTTTGCCCATTTTCATTTTTAAACCAAACGGCAATGCCTTCCGGTTGTTGAAACGCATAAGAGAGCAGATTTTCCGCGTAGTTCAATTGTGCTTGGGGAAACCAAATTGTGTCTCTGGCGGCGGTGAAGTCGTCCCATCTCGCAATCCCCTCACCGTAAATGCAGTTACCACGAAAGCCGATCACATCGCAAAATTGCCACACTTCTAACCAAAATTGTTTTCTCTCGGCAACGGACCAGAGATGCAGTTGTGAGTAGCTTTCTATCGCCTCACCTTGCATATTAATGTGCTCAATAAACTGGTTTAAATTGGACGCTTTGATGCGGTCTTGGCTAGGGACCCAAAGCGGTGTGTGCGGCGTCAAATTTTCTTCAAACATAATCGCGTTCCCTACAACCCTACAAGTGGGTATATATCCGTTTATTTTCTGATCTGTTGGCACTGTTTAGTGTTGTCGGCGAACGCCGTAAAGTCAAACGGGTTGGCCATAATCATATCCCTGATATCTAAGTAAAAAAACCATAAATGTAAAATATTTGTTACGCGTGAGCGTCGTCAGATGTCGAGCCTAAGATTGGCAGACTTTTCACAAGGCGATAGGCTTAATGCAATCGGTTTGTTAAAAGGTTGTGGTATGACGCAGTATCATTCTAAGCCATTAAATAGCAAAGGTTTCATTGACTGGAGTAACGAAGAGGATCGGATTTGGTATGATCTGATCGCACGTCAAGAGACCGTCGTTGAGCAGCGAGCATGCCAAGCCTATTTGGATGGGTTAGCGATGCTGCAACTCTCTAAAGATCAGGTTCCTCAGTTGCCCGATATCAACCGTATTTTGCAACGTGAAACCGGATGGCAAGTCGAGCCGGTGCCCGCTTTAATTAATTTCGATCGATTTTTCGCCTTATTGGCAGAGAAAAAATTTCCAGTTGCCACGTTTTTGCGTAGCCGTGAAGAGTTTGACTATTTGCAAGAACCGGATTTTTTTCATGAGATTTTTGGTCATTGCGCGATGCTTACTCATCCTGATTTTGCATCATTTACTCAGGTTTACGGCAAGCTTGGGGCTAACGCGAGCCCAAAACAGAGAGCTTATTTGGCGCGGCTCTATTGGTTTACTGTCGAATTTGGTTTAGTGCAAGAAAGTGACGGTGTAAAAATCTATGGCGGAGGTATTTTATCCTCCCCCGCTGAAACCGTGTATAGCCTTGATAATCAAACGGCCATACGTGAAAAATTTGACATCCAACAAGTGCTGAGAACGCCATATCGTATTGATATCATGCAACCCATTTACTATGTGTTGGATGATCTACGAGATCTGTACCATTTGAGCCAAGAAAATCTTGTACAGCAGGTAGAAAGTGCCATGCAGGCAGGCTTGTTGGCCCCCTTATTTCAACCCAAGGAAGAGACCCATGCTTGAAGAATTACGTTGTGAAGCTTGTAGCCTTGATGCGCTAGCATTATCGATCCCCGAGCAGCAGCAACTACTCACTAAACTTGAGGGGTGGTCTCTTGTTGTACGTGATGGCATCCCCCAGTTGGAAAAAGTGTATGTGTTCAAAAACTTCAAGTTGGCGTGGGCATTTTCTAACCAAGTTGCTCAATTAGCTGAAGCGGAATTCCACCACCCCAGTTTGTTATTAGAGTGGGGCAAAGTGACCGTGACTTGGTGGAGCCATTCCATCAAAGGATTGCACAAAAACGATTTTATCTGCGCCGCAAAATGTGATGGATTAATCGATTAAAATTAATACTATCAATGTGTTAGGTTTAGATCTCGACCTGATGGTTATTTTCCCTTCGTTGTGCACTTGAAGCTGCAGCAGTGCTGGCTACGTTTGCTCAACCCAGCATAGAGTTTACTTGTGCTCATGGGGATGAGCTCACTTACCGCCTACCTGCAACTTCAACAAGTTGTTTGGATGTATCCGGTCGTTTTTCTACGCAAAAACCAAACCGTGACCTACACTTTGAAAAGCTCATAATACAAATTTCATATAAACCCAGTGGCTGGGGGCGACGATGGCTTTACAAAAAGTTGTTCATTTCTATGCGTAGGGTTTGACTATGAAAATATCAACGAAAATCATTGCGGCATGTACTATCTTGTGTTCAGTTGGCGTGGTAATCAGCGGTGGTTTTGTTGGGTGGCGAGCATCAGAGCTCTCAAGCCAAGCACTTTATGACCGAGCCGCAAATCAACTTACCTCCGTACGCGAAATCAAAAAGAGTGAAATAACTAACTATTTCAAACAGATCCGTCTGCAAATTGAGACCTTGTCTTCCGAGGTATCGACTCAAGAAGCAATGGATTCTTTTAGTCGTTCGTTCTCTCGTTATCCTGCCCACCGTATAACGCCCCAAGATACGGATGCGCTAGAACGGTATTATCGTGATCAGTTTGGTCGTACTTACCGTCAGGAAAACAATGGCAGTCAGCCAAATGAACTTGGTGCATTTGCACAGCTTTCAGAGCAGGGAAAAGCACTGCAGGCTCGCTACATCGGCGTAAACCCTAACGAGCTTGGATCCAAACATCACTTGGATTTTGATTCATTGGGCAGCAGCTATGATGAAGCTCACCGGCGTTATCACGCCTCGTTTAGGCGATTTTTAGAAGCGTTTGGCTATTACGATATTTTCCTTGTCGATTTGTCAGGCAACGTGGTTTATACCGTGTTTAAAGAACTGGATTTTGCGACCAATTTATCAACTGGCGCATATCAAAATTCGGGGCTAGGCCATGCATTTGCTAAGGCGAAAAACTTGCAAGAGGGGCAATCCTACCTCGAAGACTTTGCACCTTATTATCCTTCCTATGAGGCAGCGGCTTCGTTTATTTCGGCCCCAATTTTCAAAGAACAGCAGCGGGTAGGCACGCTGATCTTTCAGATGCCGATCGATGTGATCAACAACATCATGACATTTGGCGGTAGCTGGGCTGATGCGGGGCTCGGTAAAAGTGGAGAAACTTACCTTGTGGGGCAAGATGGTTTATTGCGCAGTCAATCACGGTTTTTATTAGAAGATCCTGAGCAATATCTTCAAACCTTAACTGATATTGGTGTTGAGCCAGCCATCATCGATCAAATCAAAACCAAGGGTTCGGCCATTGGACGTCAACGCATCAAGACCGACGCGGTACGACAGGCATTGGCGGGTGGACAAGGCCTAGAAACCATCAAAGACTATCGCAATGTTGAAGTACTTTCGGCCTACGCACCTCTGGATGTTTTGGGACAAAAATGGGCCATATTAACTGAAATCGACCAATCTGAGGCGTTACAAGATGTCTCGACTTTAGAGCGTTCAGTACTGCAGACTGTGTTGATTAGCATTGCTGTTCTTGTGGTGCTTTCACTCTTTATTTCTTACATCGTAGGAAGTGGTATATCCAAACCTATCCGCAGTGCGTCGTTAGAGCTGCATCGGATTAATCAGGAGAATGACTTAACCGCGCGTTTAAGTGAAAAGGGTAAAGATGAAATGGCGGAAGTTGCGGTTGCCTTTAATCAGCTATTTAGCAGCTTACAGAAAACCATTGAGCAGTTTGCGCGGGCGACGGAGTCACTCAACGGCAGCACTCATCGTATGTCTTCCAATATGGAGAGCACGCGAGGCGCCGTTGCCGAGCAGAGTATGAGAACAGAATCGGTCGCGGCGGCGGTAAATCAAATGAGTGCTTCAATTGGCGAGGTAGCGCAGTTTGCTAGCCGAGCTGCCGATTATGTGAAATCAGCTAATGATACAGGGTCACAAAGTGTCGACGTCGGGGAAGCGTTGGGAAATGAAATCAGTTTGTTGAGCGATGAGATGAGGATGGCGGTGGAAGCTATTGAGCGGCTCCATAGTGAAAGTAATTCTATTGCTGAAGTGCTTGATGTTATCCAAGGTATCGCCGAGCAGACCAACTTACTGGCCCTTAATGCGGCGATTGAAGCAGCACGTGCTGGCGAGCAGGGGCGTGGTTTTGCGGTCGTTGCCGATGAAGTGCGATCATTAGCAGGGCGCACGCAAACTTCTACTGAAGAGATCCGTAAAAAAATCGATTCGCTACAACATGAAATAAACAGTGTGTCGCAGGGAATTGAAAAGGCCAATAAAACCGTGGTGAAAGGGGTTGAAACCTGCCATTTGAATACGGATATGCTTGCTCAAATCATGTCAATGTTAACCGAACTGAATGACATGAATGTGCAAATTGCTGCCGCGACAGAAGAGCAAAAATCAGTAACGGATGAAATCAGCAGCAGTATTACTTCGATTGCCGATGCTTCACTGTCGGTTTCTGGACAAGTGAATGATGTTGATGGAGTGCTTACCGACCTTTCTGGGCAAGCAGAGACACTAAATAGTGAGATTGCTCAGTTCAAATATAAGGCGTAACACTAAGACATTTCCTACTTAATCAGCAACTGTGTTGGTTACGTTCGCTCCAAGCATAGAGTTATATTCGGTTTAACTATGCTTGGAGCGTTGAAGGCTCTGTCTCGTTGACCAAGTTATTGATCCAACGTTTGGAATAGATCCGTTGTGTTGTAAGGATAATTTTGACGGCCTCTTCAAGCATAATAACCATCATAACCCAATGCAAAGGCCAGCCAAGAACCAACCCTGTGTAATAAGCCAACGGAATGCCAATCGCCCATTGGCCAAATAAGTCAATGAAAATACTGTAGTTAATATCGCCGCCACTTTTTAACACGCCACCGATACCGACCATATTAAATACCCGTAGTACCATCCCAAACGCCATTACTAAGCAAACATTCACGGCCATTTGTGTATCATGCAGTGGACTTTTTTCGATCAAAGCGTAAATCCAAGGTTCAGCCAAAAAGCAGAACAATGCCAGCAGCAACGCCAGCCCGCAGCTAGTAAGTACATACCACCAAGAAGTCTGCGCGGCACGTTCGTAACGCTGTGCACCAATTTCATGTCCAAGCAAGATAGAGGCGGCCACGGCAAATCCAAGAAAGGCGGAAATGAGTACACTTTCAATGGGGGAAAGCAGTGAGATAATCGCAAGTTCAGAAACGCCCAACTGGCCGACAATAACGTTGTAAATCAAAATGCCAGCCGCCCATGCTGAATCGTGAATAATCATTGGCCTTGCGACTTTAAAATAGCGCTGTCTATGGTGTTTCATTTTTGCTTGCTGCCAGTTTTCGCGATTGGGCAATAGATGAGCGTAATGTCGCTTTACTTGCCAAAAAAGCAGCATGGTTTGGCAGCCGCGTGAGATGCTTGTGCCAATCGCTGCACCCACAACCCCCAATTCTGGAAAGCCGAACAGGCCAAAAATGAGTAAAGCGTTTAAGACAGCGTTAATAATGATGGCCAGAATGCTTACTTGAGTTGGCAACTTTGCCACGCCGACAGAACGTAGTGCGCTCTCTAGTGGCACTACTAATGCGGTACAAAATAAGCTAAGTGCTGTGATCCATAAATAATCCGTGGCTAGTGTGACGTATTGAGCATCATTGGCCACTAAAGAAACAACAGACTGAGGTATCCACAAATAGAGCAGCATAAAGGGGAGTGTAAACAGCAGAGCCACTATCCAAGACTGAGCCAATGTCCGTTTTATGCCCTCGATGTTACCTGCACCAAAATATTGCGAAGCTAACACGCTTACTGCACCGCTAGCGCCAACAATAACGATGAGATTAAAGAAAAATATTCGGTTGCCAACACCAACGGCCGCCGTAGCGGATTCACCTAATTGGCTGACCATAAAAATATCCACTACACCTAACAGTGAAAACAGCATTGACTGGAGGGATACCGGTACGCCAATATCGATCAACTTGCGCCAAAATTGACGGTCTAGCTGATGAAAGGGAGTCATAAACATGGTGCATTACCTCATTTTGATATGCGGCAAGTGTAAATCGAATCGTAATTTTTGTATTCTCTCAATACCTCTATAACTTTTGCCAAACTCTCATATGTCAGACAAGCAAGAACGGTATTCCATCTCAGATAAAACACATCAAGAATTTATTGACCAAAGTCGCGTCTTAGCATTGGAGCAAAGCGGCATTGTGCAATGCGGAATTGCAACCTGCCGCGAAATGTTTTCTGTTTATCGGAAAAATCAGAGCGTGCATATGCTGTTATACACGGTGAAGGGAAAAGGTTGGCTAACGAGTGGAACTGACCGTTACTTACTGGAACCGAGCTCATTAATTGTGGTACCAGCGGGTGTCGAAAATGGTTTTGGAATTGAAGAAGAAGAGTGGCAAGTGGTGTGGATCTTTCTTGCACCACAGCGTCATTGGAAAAACACCGTAAAAGAAGAAATACATTACACATTAACGCCTATCGCTGCGGTCATGTATGCGAGTATTCAAGCGCTGCTGCGAACCTTAACATTGCCTGCTGAGCTTGGTGAGCAGGTCGGGCAACGCATTGTTGAACAGATAGAAATCATGCTCCGAGCACCGATTGAACTACCGCTCTCGCGTACTTCGTTGCGTTTAAATCGCGTCTTTCAGCGAGTCCAGAGCCAGCTGCATAAAGATTGGACAATAGAAAATCTCGCCGCATTATTTCCTTGCTCGCAAGCTCATTTACATCGTTTATGTCAGCAGCACTTTGGCCACAGTCCTAAAGCCCACTTAACGCGAATGCGTATGGAGTACGCCGCTCGTTTGCTTGTTTCTACCGACTGGCCAATCCAACATGTCGGTGACATTGTCGGCTATCCTAACCCAGCAAACTTTAGTACTCGTTTTAAGGTATGGAGCCATTGCACACCACGAGAATTTCGTAAAAAACGAAATGATTAATTCCACGGCATTGGTAAATGGCACTCTTCATT
>NZ_NDIM01000306.1:0-8444 GCF_002241375.1 Vibrio sp. V19_P1S1T109
TATCAGTACGATGTATTTTTATAAAAAACCATAAAACAGAAAAATTTATGCATTTTATTCAAAACATTGAATCAAGTGATGAATAACAAGCCTTCACCTTGATACATTCACCAAATAAATTAATTACGTCAAAATTCAAAGCATTTCGTCAATATTAGCTAAATGACACATAACTAGGGAAATCAACCTGTCGCCATAAAGACTGGCTCAGCTCTTTATGATTATCCCATTTGCCATTTTGTACCCATTCAACCAAGGCTTTCGCTACATTAGGATAGACAACGCGCTCGACCTGTTTTTCATCCAACCAACGGCGTAACTCCGACGGGTCCAAAAACTCCATAGATGCAGCAAGCCCGAGATTCTCAAGAGTGGCAACGTTACTTTGCTGCTCAAATTGACCCGATAGTGGCTTAAGTAGCAGCTTTTTACCCAATGAAAGTGCTTCTGATGGTAATTCAAAGCCACCATTAGCAATCACGCCATCGCAGCAATGCAAGTGATATTGAAAATGGGTATGACATAAGGGACGCAGCTCAACATTTTCAACGGATTGCGCTTCCATTAAGGAAGGGTGATAACAAATAAATGCTTGATTTGAAAAACGAAAAAGCAACTCAAGAATATCATCAACATGCTCAAATGGAAGATAGACCAAAATGAAATGCTCGTTAGACGTATGCTGCTCTGAACGATAGATAATCGGAGGAAGGATCGGTTGATCAAAATGATACCAATGTAAACCGACGTGGTAGTTGGCAGGCGCAAACTGTTGAATAATCTGTTTATCCAGCCAACTTGCCCCTTTCAAAGGCACATTATAACGAAATGCATTTTGATGACTTATCCCAATACACGGAATACCTTGCTGTTTAGCCGCCCATGCCGATACTGGTTCAAAGTCATTAATGACCAAATCATACGGAGACAAATCGAGGTTTTTTGTCTCACTCACGAAAGTCAGCAAATTATTATTCAGCGCCGTTTTAACGTAATTTACGTGTCCCTGTTCAGTTTCAAAAGTAAAACCGCGCCGAGTTTGGTAATCACCGAAACTTTCCATCGAAAAGTATTTCTCTTTTTCACGTCCAGAAAAGAGAAATTGCACATCAATTTTGGCTTCTTTCAACGCTTCACTCATCACTCGTGAACGAGCAATATGGCCATTTCCGGTGCCTTGGACACCATACAGAATTTTCAAAAGCCTCTCTCCACCAACCACAAAGCAAATCTTGCGCTGCTTACACCAAGCAGCGCGCCAATCACGATATCCGTCAAGAAGTGAACCCCAAGTAGGATGCGAGATACGCCAATTAAGCCAGCCCAAACCAAGACAAAAGCATCGCTATGAGGATAGAAGTGGCCAATTAATGTCGCCATAACAAACCCTGCAGCCGTATGACCAGAGGGCAAACTATAGCGATCCGAAGGGGTAATAAAGGCAATGAATGAAGGAGAAAACTCTTCAGGGCGACGACGCTGAAAGCTATTTTTCAATCCCCAATAAATAGGGAGTTCAATCGCGAAAGCGGCCAGTCCAGCCATTAAGAATAGGTGGCCATTAAGCGGGTCTAAATACCAAGCTAAAGCACCAATCAACGCGTACAAATGCCCATCCCCAGTATGGGAAATAGCTTTGCTGATCTGCGCTACAGGCTGATTAAAACGATGCTGTAAACAAAATAGCGAAAACGCTACGTCAAACTTAACAATTTGTCCGATGGCACGCATGAGCGACTCCTGTCATTCCATAAACCTCTTACGCTCTAAACGTAGAAGTTTAAAATGACAAATACGTGACTGTTTGTTGGAGAATGAATGAATTTAACCGATGACAAACGTTCTTGCGTGAAAACATTCCGTGCTACAAAAAGTGATCCTCTCTGCCAATTCTGCTCATTTTTACCGCTTTTGACTAAAACTGATCCGATATGAATAAAAAAACAACTTAATGGTTGACGAGTTAAGTCGAGTACGGTACTAATTTGTTAACTTAATCTTGTGGAATGTTACGAATGACTATCCGTTTTTCTATCCTGCTGGGCCTGCTCCTTATCGTGAACCATTCGCGCGGGTAGGTTGTGGAAGAAAAACACCACACAAGATGACAAGAGCCCGCACTGAGATGCGGGTTTTTTTATAACTATATTTAGGAAGTAAACGATTAACCATCGGTGCAAGGGAGCAAACATGAATAATCAAGTCATTATATTCGACACCACATTACGTGATGGCGAACAAGCTTTGTCAGCAAGCTTAACCGTTAAAGAAAAACTGCAGATTGCTTACGCATTAGAGCGCCTTGGTGTTGATGTTATTGAAGCAGGTTTTCCAGTTTCCTCCCCAGGTGATTTTGAATCGGTCAAAACGATTGCCAAACACATTAAAAACAGCCGCGTCTGCGCGCTTTCTCGCGCGGTAGCAAAAGATATTGATGCAGCGGCCGAAGCTCTGAAAGTCGCCGATGCTTTTCGTATCCATACGTTTATTTCAACCTCAACCATTCATGTGCAAGATAAATTGCGCCGCAGTTATGATGATGTGCTCGAGATGGCAGTCAGTGCGGTGAAACACGCCCGTAACTACACCGATGACGTCGAATTTTCCTGTGAAGATGCGGGCCGAACGCCCATTGATAATCTCTGTAGAATGGTCGAAGCCGCAATTAATGCCGGAGCTAAGACCATCAATATTCCAGACACGGTCGGTTATACTGTTCCTAGCGAATTTGGTGGCATTATTCAGATGCTGTTTGAGCGAGTCCCTAACATAGATAAAGCCATTATTTCCGTTCATTGCCACGATGACTTGGGAATGTCAGTCGCAAACTCGATTGCCGCTGTACAGGCTGGCGCAAGGCAAATAGAAGGCACCATCAACGGTATTGGTGAGCGCGCTGGTAACTGTTCACTGGAAGAGATCGCGATGATCATCAAAACTCGTCAAGAATTCCTCGGCGTACATACTGGTTTAAAGCATGATGAGATCCACCGCACCAGTAAGTTGGTTAGCCAACTGTGCAATATGCCGATTCAAAGTAACAAAGCGATTGTCGGTGCCAACGCATTTAGCCACTCGTCAGGCATTCATCAAGATGGCATGTTGAAAAACAAAAACACTTACGAAATCATGACTCCAGAGTCAATTGGCCTAAAAAACCAAGCGCTGAACTTAACGAGCCGCAGTGGCCGCGCCGCAGTAAAAAGCCATATGGATAGCATGGGTTACAATGAAAACGAATACAACCTCAATGCCTTGTATGAAGATTTCTTAAAATTGGCAGATCGTAAAGGCCAAGTGTTTGACTATGACTTAGAAGCGTTGATGCACTTTTCAAATCTGCGTGATGAAGACGATTTCTACAAATTGAACTATTTGAGTGTTCAATCAGGCAGTGTTATGGCGACCACCAGTATTAAATTGCTTTGTGGTGATGAAGAAAAATGTGAAGCTGCCGTTGGTAATGGCCCTGTCGATGCGCTTTACCAATGTATTTACCGTCTAACTGGCTATGAGATCGTATTGGATAAATTTGACCTTACCGCCAAGGGCGAAGGTGAAGATGGACTCGGGCAAGCCGATATTATTGCCAACTACAAAGGGCGAAAATATCACGGTACAGGCGTCTCTACGGATATTGTCGAAGCATCAGGACAAGCCTTGTTGCACGTGATCAATAGCATTCATCGTGCCGATCAAATTGCAGAAATTAAACAAAAGAAAGTGGCAACCGTTTAACGTACCTAGATTAGAGCTTTCAATCTTTAGAGCTCACTGGGGCAAGCAAATATAAAAATAGTAAAGGACTAACATGACAGACAAAACATACAAAGTTGCCGTTCTTGCAGGTGATGGTATCGGCCCAGAAGTAATGCTACAAGCACACAAGGTATTGGATGCGATTGAAAAAAAACATGCTATCCGGTTTGCCAGAGAAGAACATGATGTCGGCGGGATTGCGATTGATAACCACGGTTGCCCGCTACCTGAAAGCACCATTAAAGGATGTGAAGAGGCAGACGCCGTATTGTTTGGTTCCGTAGGAGGCCCTAAATGGGAGCACTTACCACCCAACGACCAACCAGAACGCGGTGCACTCCTACCGCTTCGCAAACATTTTCAACTGTTTTGTAACTTGCGTCCTGCTCAAATTCATTCCGGCTTAGAAAGCTTTTCTCCTTTACGATCCGATATCTCCGATCGCGGCTTCGATATTGTGGTTGTTCGGGAATTGACTGGTGGTATTTATTTTGGTCAACCCAAAGGACGCGAAGGAGAAGGGGCAAATGAAAAAGCATTTGATACCGAAGTTTACCACCGCTACGAAATCGAACGCATTGCAAAAATAGCGTTTGAATCCGCACGATTACGTCGTAAAAAAGTATGCTCAGTCGATAAAGCGAACGTACTACAAAGTTCTATCTTATGGCGTGAGGTCGTGGAAGAGATCGCAAAAGATTATCCAGACGTCGAGCTTTCACACATTTATATCGATAATGCCACTATGCAGCTCATTAAAGATCCCTCTCAATTTGATGTCATGCTGTGCTCTAATATTTTTGGTGACATCATTTCCGATGAATGCGCCATGATCACAGGCTCAATGGGCATGCTACCTTCCGCTAGCCTTAATGAAAGCAATTTCGGTCTCTATGAGCCTGCGGGTGGTTCGGCACCTGATATCGCAGGAAAGAACATTGCTAACCCAGTAGCACAAATTCTTTCCGCCGCTTTAATGCTACGTTATAGCTTAGGCGAAGAAAGTGCCGCTCAAGATATCGAAAATGCCGTATCAAAAGCGCTTACCGCAGGCGAACTCACCGCAGATCTTGCCAGTGGTAAAGCGGCACTTTCAACCTCTGAAATGGGCGATAAAATTGCCAGCTATATTTTAAACTCATAATTAGTAGGACTAGGCTCGCCTAGTCCTTTATAAAGCTCAAAGAGCTCAAGGAAGAAGCAATGTCGCAAGCAAAAACCTTATACGAAAAAATTTATGATGCCCACATTGCGGTATCAGCTGAAGGGGAAACCCCCATCCTTTATATCGATCGTCATCTCGTTCATGAAGTGACATCACCGCAAGCATTTGATGGTTTACGCGAAAAGGGACGTAAAGTTCGTCAGACGAGTAAAACATTCGCTACCATGGACCACAACGTTTCAACCACCACAAAAGACATTAATGCCTCGGGTGAGATGGCTCGAATCCAAATGGAAACACTGTCAAAGAACTGTGCTGAGTTTGGCGTAACACTCTACGACTTAAATCATAAATACCAAGGCATCGTTCATGTCATGGGGCCAGAATTAGGTATTACTCTTCCCGGCATGACCATTGTCTGCGGTGACTCACACACAGCAACACATGGCGCATTTGGCTCGTTAGCGTTTGGCATCGGTACGTCAGAAGTCGAGCACGTACTTGCAACCCAAACATTGAAACAAGCTCGCGCTAAAACGATGAAAATCGAGGTGATAGGCAAAGTCGCTCTAGGCATCACTGCTAAAGATATCGTGCTAGCCATTATAGGTAAAACAACGGCGGCCGGTGGTACAGGCTATGTCGTTGAATTTTGTGGTGAAGCGATTACCGACCTTTCAATGGAAGGTCGTATGACGGTGTGCAATATGGCGATTGAGCTTGGAGCAAAAGCCGGTCTTATCGCCCCTGATCAGACTACTTTCGACTACATTAAAGGTCGCAAATTTTCTCCTCAAGGAAGCGATTTAGAAGCCGCCATTGAGTACTGGGCAACGCTAAAAACCGATGATAATGCCAAATTCGATGCAGTCGTTACCCTAAATGCCGCGGACATCAAACCACAAGTAACGTGGGGCACAAACCCAGGGCAAGTAATTGCTGTCGACGAAACTATTCCATCTCCTGATAGCTTTAGTGATCCTGTCGAAAAAGCATCAGCAGAAAAAGCACTGGCGTATATGGGACTGGAAGCAGGTAAATCCTTGTCAGACTATAAAGTGGATAAAGTCTTTGTCGGTTCTTGCACAAACTCTCGCATTGAAGATATGCGAGCAGCAGCTCAAGTCGCGAAAGGTAAAAAAGTCGCACCACATGTTCAAGCATTGATTGTTCCAGGTTCAGAGCAAGTTAAGGCGCAAGCGGAAGCGGAAGGCTTGGATAAAATATTTATTGAAGCGGGTTTTGAATGGCGCTTGCCGGGCTGTTCAATGTGCTTGGCTATGAACAATGACAGGCTCGGTGCAGGTGAACGCTGTGCATCAACATCCAACCGCAATTTTGAAGGCCGCCAAGGTCGAGATGGCCGCACACATTTAGTCAGTCCTGCAATGGCCGCCGCCGCCGCCATCGCTGGACACTTTGTCGATATCCGTAATATTCATTCTTCAACACTCAACTAAACAGGGGATCACCAATGTCAGGTTTTAAACAGCACACAGGTTTGGTCGTTCCTCTTGATGCAGCGAACGTCGATACAGATGCCATTATCCCTAAGCAATTTTTACAGAAAGTAAATCGCACTGGTTTTGGCAAACACCTTTTTCATGATTGGCGTTTTCTAGATGATGCAGGTCAACAACCTAATCCAAATTTTGTCATGAATAAACCTCGCTATGAAGGAGCGAGCATTCTACTTGCTCGTGAAAACTTTGGGTGTGGTTCTTCACGAGAACATGCCCCTTGGGCTTTAGCGGATTACGGCATCAAAGCCATGATTGCACCCAGTTTTGCGGATATTTTTTATGGTAACTCAATCAATAACCAAATGGTTCCAGTCCGTCTTACAGAGCAAGAAGTTGATGAAATATTCCAATTTGTTGAAGGAAATGAAGGGGCTCAACTAACTGTAGATCTTGAACGAATGGAAGTTAAAGCCAATGGAAAAACATACTCATTTGAAATTGATGAATTTCGTCGCCATTGCTTACTTAATGGATTAGACAATATCGGTTTGACGCTACAGCACGAAGATAAAATCGCTGATTATGAAACAAAAATTCCTAGCTTTTTGAAATAGCGAGTATCGATTTAATTTCCAGAGGTTGGTGTAGATGCACCAACCTTTTATTTTATCTGAAATTTATCAATCCCTACCTAGGTCATATAACCTATGAGATGAGAGGTAAACGATGAAATATCTATTAACGCTATGTTTGACACTCGGGTCAACGAATGTATTTTCTGCTCCTAAATCACAACTATGGGATTATTGGAACTCTAGTAATGAAGAAAATACACAAGCCATTTCACATCAAATTTGGCAGACAACACTTGATACTTATCTAATCCAAGAAAATCACAACAACCTCTTCGATTATCAAAGGGTCAACTCAAAAAATAAAGAGCAATTAGAGCTCTATATTTCACAATTATCAGCCCTTGATCCAAGAGAGTATGCAAAGCTGGAACAATATGCTTACTGGGTCAACTTATATAATGCCTTAACAGTTAACTTAATCGTCGATCATTATCCAATACCATCCATCACTAAACTGGGAGGATTTTTCTCATTTGGCCCTTGGGAACAAAAGATCATTACCATCAATCAAAAAGAGCTGACTCTCAATGATATTGAACATCGAATTTTAAGACCCATTTGGAAAGATCCTCGAACCCATTATGCGGTCAACTGCGCAAGCCTTGGCTGCCCAAACTTACAAAAGCAGGCTTTCACAGCAGAAAATACTGAATTATTACTGGAGAAATCAGCCACTGAGTTTATCAATAGCGAAAAAGGAGTAAAGGTCACCAATGATAAATGGGTTCTGTCTTCTATTTATGACTGGTTTGCTGAAGATTTTGGAACGAAACAGCAATTATTTGAGCACTTAGTGCAGTACAACAAGGCACTAAAAAGCGAGAAAAAGAGTATCAGCTATCACTATGATTGGACATTGAATGATACGAATAGATAGAAAAAAACCTCAGCATTTCTGCTGAGGTTTCGTAATTCAGACCTGGCGATGTCCTACTCTCACATGGGGAGACCCCACACTACCATCGGCGCTGTTGTGTTTCACTTCTGAGTTCGGCATGGGTTCAGGTGGGTCCACAACGCTATGGTCGCCAAGCAAATTCTTTTAGCTTACAGAGCTATAAAACTGGTGCTGATACCCAGAATCGAACTGGGGGCCTCATCCTTACCAAGGATGCGCTCTACCGACTGAGCCATATCAGCACACTGTATCTTGTGTCACAAGTGACTAAAAAGCCCGCTCTTACAAACGGGCTCTTATAAATTCAAAGCCTGGCGATGTCCTACTCTCACATGGGGAGACCCCACACTACCATCGGCGCTGTTGTGTTTCACTTCTGAGTTCGGCATGGAGTCAGGTGGGTCCACAACGCTATGGTCGCCAAGCAAATTTCTTAATTCGGAAAGCTGTTTCGTTCTCACTCACACATTCAATGTTCTTCCATTGAGTCCACAAAACCCCTTCGGTGTTGTATGGTTAAGCCT
>NZ_NDIM01000190.1:0-8369 GCF_002241375.1 Vibrio sp. V19_P1S1T109
GTGATGCTCAGGCTGCCCAGCGGCGCGCCTTCCGTCGGGTGCGCCACCGCCGTCACGTTTGTGAGGAAGGTGTTGTCGGCGTTGTTCCCATCCTTGTCTTCCGCGGTCAGAGTGCCGCTGTCACTTAGAACGATGTCACCATTGCCCTCGGTCACGGCACCCTGCGCATCACCACTGATGATCGCCGCGTCGTTCGTGCCATTGATGGTGATGGTCACCACCTGCTCGGTGCCGTCTTCCGATTTCACCGTGAAGGTTTCTGTCAGTGTCTCGTCCACGTTCAACGCATCGACCGTCTCGTTGCTGTTATCCAGCACGTAGGTCCACTTGCCGTTCGCATCCACACTGAACGTACCGTACTGTCCCGCCGCATCGGTTTGCGCCTGGAACACGTTGTCTGTGTTGTCCACGTCGCTTGCGAGCAAGGTGCCCGTCGCGGTGTTTTCCGCCGCGTCTTCGGTCACGCTGCCGCTATCATCGCCTGTGATTTTCGCGCCGTCGTTCGCACCATTGATGCCCGTCACAATTGACCCTAAAGCACTTTGAGAATAGCCTTCTAATAGCGTTAAACTTTGTGTTTCAGAGAGGCCTAGCGCGGTGAGTGCTGACGTGGAGAATTCTGTTGCGGCTATGGTTTCCGAAGCGTCGCGAGCGATGCTGACTGAGCCCGTCGGGCTTGAACCGTTCGATTCACCCGCTGCAGTTGCAAGATCTTCGCCTAGCTGTGTTGGGTCTTGGCCTTGCTCTAATGCTGCGAAAATTTCATTGATGTCATTAGTTATATCTACGTTGCGACCATCGGCGTTAACTCTTGATATTTGTACATCATTATTATTGCCTACATCGTTTGGGGTAGCGTTACTGGCACTGATGATTATTTCACCAGGCAAGGTTTTTTCTCCTGGCTGAAGCACCCGTACATTGCCATTTGCATCCACAACGATCATCTGACCGAAAGTTAATGTTGTACCTAAAGAAAAAGAACCAAGTTCCATATAATGCCTCTAATAACTTCCGAATTCACAACGATGCGACTGTTTACATTCCTACATCTTTGCTACGTAATTTGTCATTTCTAATGGTAATAAATTAGCATTTAACACCTGTAATACAAAGGAAAAACCATTTTTACACTTTCTTATGTGACGTAGGTGGAGACTTAAGTCACACATTTATAGTTTGAATCAATATCACACTAAAGATGTACTTTATTATAAAAACAATCAACAATGTTTAATAAATGTTAATTGATGATTTGGTGTATGATTCTTTGCTAAAATCACGAATGTAATGAATATGTTGCTGTTTACTGATGCGAATTTAATGTTATTTTGTTGCGTTTTTCCATCAAGCGTCTCGATAATGCAACAGCTAATGCCGTACTATTGCGGCTTAAAAGAAGTAGAAGTCCCTAGAGGAGTGCCCAAGTGAATTGGATGAACATGAAAACGTTGAGCTACGCCATCGCACTCAGCTTCCCGATCTCTGTATATAGCCAGACTCTTGAGCAAGCGGTGTCAATAACGCTTGCAACCAATCCAAATATTAAAAGTGCATATAACGAATATGTGAGTAAGCGCTATAATAGCGAAGCCTCTTCTGGTGCTTACCTTCCAAGGATCGATCTCGATGCTGGTATTGGCTACGAAGCGGTAGATTTAGCCTCTGGTACTGAAAATGAACTTACTCGTAAAGAAGCCACCATTACCTTAACCCAACTGATTTGGGATGGTTCTTCGACTTTAAACGATATTGATCGTACTTCGGCTGATGCCGAATCGGTTCGTTTCCAACTCTTAGCTGACGCTCAAGATATCGCATTAGAGGTCACTAAGGTGTATCTCGATGCAACGAAAGCGTTTGAAATACTGACACTTTCTGAAAGCAACCTCTCAGTACATAAGAAAATATATCGTGATATACAAAAGCGTGTGGAATCAGGCATTGGTTCAACCGCTGATCTTTCTCAGGTTGAAGCTCGTTTAGCTAAAGCCCATGGCAATCTTTTAGCTGCACAGAATAATCTGTTTGATATACATACCCAGTTTAAACGGTTGGTAGGTCAACCTCCTCAAGATTTAATTTTCCCTAGAGCAGACCATTCTGCTTTGCCTTTTACCGTTGATGACGCTTTAGAAAAGGCCTACCAAGATCACCCGGTCATCAAAGTAGCGCAAGCCGATGTTGATTCTGCAAAGTTTCAATATAAACAAACTCAGGGAACAAATTACCCAACATTATCTTTCGAAGCTGCACAAACATGGCGTGATGATGCCGGTGGGATAGAAGGTAGCAGCGATGAATTCTCGGCCATGATTAGGATGCGTTACAACCTGTACAATGGTGGTTCAGATTCTGCGCGCACCGACAGTGCTGCCTACCAAATGAACAAAGCGAAAGATTTAAGAGATCGGACTTATCGTAGTGTTGAAGAGGGGTTGCGTTTATCTTGGAGCGCTCTCGATTTGACATTACAACAGAAAGAATTTTTAGCCGATCATGTTGATTCTGCTTCAGATACGGTTATTGCTTATGAAAAACAATATAAGCTCGGCAAGCGAACACTATTGGATGTGTTGAATACTGAAAATGAGCTTTTCGAAGCAAGAAAAGGTTATCTCGATGCCAAATACGATGAACAGTATGCAAAATACCGTGTTATGAATGCAACTGGGTCATTGTTGAGTTCGTTGAGAGTGGATACACCCAAAGAGTGGCATGATGCGGTGGAGTACTAACATGTTGAAATACTTATGGCCAATGATAGCGAGCTTACTCTTTATCACCTCGACGGCTTCATCTGCTAGAGATGATTATCCATATATTGATATGCCACTCGCTGATCAAATAGACGATTTACGTGACGATGATTTTGACGGCGTGATTAATGCCCGAGATTTGTGCCCCGAAACACCATTGAAGTCAGAGATCGATAATGATGGTTGTGGCACTTTCATTAAAACCGAAGAGCAACTCCAGCTTAGAATTCTGTTTGCGAATGATTCAGCAATAGTCAACCCTGTGTTTCTAAGTCAAATACGGTCAATGGCCAATTTTCTCAAGCAATACCCTTCAGCTTCGATTGAATTACAAGGTTATGCCAGTAAGGTTGGGAATCCAGGTTATAACTTAGAGTTATCGAAAAACCGAGCTTATAACGTCGAGAAGGCGCTTGTTAGTTACGGCATTAGCCATACTCGTGTCCGTATTGTTGGTTTTGGTGATACTGAACTGACAGAAAATGGTGATGATGATATTAGCCATGCGATGAATAGAAAAGTTGTCGCCACTGTCGTCGGCCACAAAGGTTCGGTGAAAGAAGAGTGGACCATTTTCACCAAACGCGAGCGTTGAAATCGATATTTATCGAGGATTGGGGCGTTTTCGCCCCTTTTTTCTGTCTAAAATTGTAATGAGTTTACTAGCACAAAATGCTATCCTTGCGCGTCATCACCTTATGAGATAAAGATAATGAGCAAATTAACTGCTGACCTTCAAGCAAACTTAGAATTGTTTATTGAACAAACAAAAGAGACCCAACTAGTATGGGGCTTAAAAAATGAAGATGGTTGGCTGGCATGCGACTCGACAGAATTTGAAAGTAGTGAAGTTATGCCCTTTTGGTCAACCAAAGAAGATGCACAAACTCACAACGTTGAAGAGTGGTCTGACTTCGAAGTGTTAGAAATCCCTCTCGATATTTTCGTAGAAGATTGGTTGATTACCCTTGATGAAGATGGTGTATTAATTGGCACCAACTGGAATGCAAGCTTAGAAGGTAAAGAAGTAGAACCTGCAGATTTGGCCAAAATGTACCTTTAGTACCTCCTTGAACTATTTAGTACCTTGAGCTAAATAATGGGTGTTCTATTTGCACGCTATTCCATTCGCAAACACTAGAACACCCGTTTAAATTTCACTTGATCTATACGTTGATTATTAGATACACCATAAAGTTACAGTTTGCTTTTGGTGAAGCGCATTCATCACCAACGCTTTGTTTACTAAATAATCGTTTAAACCCGCTTTACGTAGCTCACATGATGGGCAATCGCCACAACCATCACCAATAATACCGTTATAACAAGTCAGTGTTTCGTGTCTTATGAGTTCGAGAGCATCATGTTGATCCGCCAATGCCCAAGTTTCTGCTTTGTTTAGCCACATTAAAGGAGTACGAATGTTGAATGGGCGATCCATCCCTTGCACCAAAGCACTGTTCATCGCTTTAACAAAATCATTTCGGCAATCCGGATAACCAGAAAAATCGGTTTCACAAACACCGGTAATTACCTCATCTGCACCTATTTGATACGCGTAAATACCCGCAAGGGTCAAAAACAGAATGTTACGCCCCGGCACAAACGAGTTCGGTAACCCATTCTCTTGTAACTCGTGTGATACTGGAATATCGTCACGAGTGAGTGAACTGATCGCTAACTCATTGAGTAAGCTTACATCCATGACTTTATGTGCAGCTACACCTAACTTTCTCGCTAAGGTGCTGGCAACCTCAATCTCGAGTTTATGGCGTTGGCCATAATCAAAGGTGATGGCGTGCACTTCATCAAACTCTTTTAATGCCTGAACCAAACAGGTTGTTGAATCTTGGCCACCACTAAATACCACAACGGCTTTTTTCATTTTCCTCTCCTCAGGCAATACTTAAATATTTATGCGTTTGAATCGATAAACGCCAGTTCCTAGCAATGCATGTTTCAATGCACAATTGGGTTGCCCGCTCTTTCTGACTAATAGGCTGTAAAGCAATCACTGTTGAATCAGGAACTTGCGCTCGCAGCAATAACGCATCTAGCCGTTCAATATCTTTAGCCGTTGCGACGGGGTGCTTGATCTCATTTGCTCTTAACAGAGCTGAATCGAGTACAGGCAGTTTGCCCTTCATTGCAATTTTTGGTGACACTGTCACCCATGTATTTGCCGAGGTTTGAACCGGGAATGTGCCGCTGGTTTCAATTTGAATGTGACATCCGATTGCCTCAAATGCTTGCGCAAGTGGACGTAGATCATAAATACACGGCTCACCGCCCGTAATTACAATATGTTTAGCATGATAACCCTGTGTTTTATAGAGCGACACCATCTCTTCTGCACTGACTGAGCACCAAGTTGGGCTATCTTGGGTTTTGGCTAGCACGTCATTGATTGGGCGTTCATCTTGCGGCGTTGCATCCCACGTCTGCTTTGTATCGCACCAAGCGCATCCCACTGGGCATTCTTGCAAACGAATAAAAACCGCAGGAACGCCGGTATGCACACCTTCACCTTGAATGGTCTCAAACATTTCATTAATTTTGTACAACGTAAACTCAGCCTAACTCAATATCAAAAAATGCAGGTCGCTGACCTTAATAGATGCCTTGCCTTAGGTCAAACTAAACCCATCACGTGCGTAAAAATTTGACTAAATCAGTGGCGATCACATCTCAACTTGCATAAGCTGCTGGCTTTCTTCTTCACTCAATTTAGGTAAGTCATGTATAAACTCATCGCTTTAGATATGGACGGTACTCTTCTCAATAGCCAAAAACAGATCACAGCCAGAACAAAACAGGCTATAGCCAAAGCTCGTGAAAAAGGAGTTAGAGTTGTGCTAGCGTCTGGACGTCCCATTGATGGCATGCGCGATAAGTTGCAAGAACTGCATTTAAACTCAAATGAGGATTTTGTCCTTTACTACAACGGCTCAATGGTTCAAAACATTGGCAGTGGTGAAATTATTCATCACAAAATTATCGATGGCCGCTCTGCAAAATTAGTCGCTAACCTTACTAACCAACTTAACGTGAATACGCACGCCTTTAGCCAAGTTCATGGTCTGATCACGCCTAAAATCAGTGAATATACCGAGCTTGAAGCAAGAATCAACGGACTGCCGATCACGGAAATGGATTTTGAACAGCTTGAAGATGATCATCCCATCATCAAAGCAATGATTGTGGCAGAGCCGAGCTTGCTACAAAAAGCCATTGAACAACTTCCTCCGGAACTCTATCAGCAGTTTACCATTGTACAAAGTGCACCATTCTTTCTTGAATTCTTAAACACACAGAGTAATAAAGGCGTCGGTGTCAAAGCGATTGCCGAGCACTTGGGAATCGAGGCTAAACACATTATTTGTATGGGAGATGCTGAAAATGATCATCACATGCTGCAATACGCAGGACTTGGAATTGCAATGGCAAATGCGATGGAACAAACTAAGCAGCTAGCGGACTATATTACACTCAGTAACGACGACGATGGTGTGGCAGTTGCTATAGAAAAATTTGTACTCGGTGAGTCTCACGAATAGGCATTAAAGACGCCTCAGTCGAGGCGTCTTTAATCGGGATGTTGACTAAACAACCAAGTTAAGCACGGCATTTTCGCATGAACCATGCAAAGATGAGCATGAGTAGTGGCAAGCGGAGCGTCTCAACCATTAAAGAGAAAATACTGCTGTATGAAACGAGCGTGGCACCAAATAACACCACTTGATTGAGTGCTAATAACAAAATGATCAGCAGCCACATTCGTTGAAGAGTGATGTGTAGTGGTTCAGTGCTCTTTGTCATAACTAAAGCCGATGCCGTCAGCAAAATGGCTAACCAAGCGGTGAAACTAGGCAAGGGCCAGATCATAGCCAGCAGTGCAACCGTGATCGTTAAACCCCACCATACCCCACGCGAACCCAGCAGTGTTCTGACGTCGGTATAAGATTGTTCATCTAAACGAACAATATGCCACGCGACCAGAGCGCCCAACAATCCACCTATCACCATATCGCTGATGAAGGCTTCCCCAATATAGAATTTGGCCAACATTAATAGCCCCATCAACACGATAAAACCCACAAACATTCGGTTGAAATCGAGATGATCAAAAGCTCGCAATAGTGATATCCCTACACCAAACCAAACTGCAATCGGTAAACTTGGAAAACCGTACCCGTAACTTTGGCAAAGTTCCAACAATGGTATATAGGCATGGGGTCTTGGTAATGCAAATCCTTGCTGAGCGACTAATGACAACAATGAACTCACGGTAACCACAAAAAATATCTTATAAACAGACTCTTTACCCAGATAACAGGCAATCACTGGAAACAAAACTATCAGCAATAAAGGATCCGTCAATTTGGTGATCCATACTGCGATTTGATAAATCGACGAACTCAGCGTATACGGCCATTCCGCGACCGTATTCTGCAATTTCATCATCCAGCCTAATTCGATTTGGTGAAACCGAGGCGCAGCAGAAACCAGATTCTCTACATAAATCACGGGTTGGCTATCCGCTTCTTGATACATGGTTTTGATCCGATCCCATTGCTCAGGGTAACGATACTGACTTGCATCAATACGATACGGATCGATCAGCATTGCGCTAGCAACCTCGACACCATAATGAGGAGCAAACCAAATAGGCAACTCATGTCCATTACGGCTATTTTTTGACTCAAAAGCAATCACATCGGAATCACTGCGACAGCTGTAAACGACAGCCGTATCCGTATACCCCAACATGCGCCCTACCGTTACAACAAGGCCCGTTTCTTCCCATGTTTCTCTTTGCGCGGCCAATTCTGGAGATTCACCGGGAGATATCGTCCCTCCTGGCAATGAAATCTGCTTGGTGATCACCTCGTTAACGAGCACGATCTTATGATCGGCTTTAACTAGGCATAGAGCACCACGAATATTATCTGGTAGCGTTACGGGTTGTTGAGCGACACCAACACTTGACCAGAACAACGACAGCAAACAGACACTCAACAATGAAAACTGTTTTAACACATTAAAAATCCATGATTATTATTATCGAATTACTTGCTATCGATTGACTTTCTTAACCAATGTATATGCGATGAAAAACCAGAACGTTGATAAAAAGATTGCGCTCCTTGGTTAAAATCCCACACTTCGACAAATACTTGGGTAATACCGTACTCTTTTAATGTCTGTTCCATTTTTTGAAACAGCTGCTGTGCGATATGCTGCTGACGATATTGTGGCTCAACGTAAAGCTCATCAATACTGCCCATTGGTACCGCTTTGCTCACGCTTGAAATTAACTCGCAAAAGTGACCCGATATAAATCCCACAATTTGACTGTCTATTTTGGCAACGTAAACCAAACATTCCGGATCATCTAAATAACGAGCAATACTTTTTTCTTGTTCAATCTCTTCTGCTGTTTTGAAATGCTCAGGGCAAGCAAGGTGATGCTCATGATGAAGGTCATACATCAACTGATTCAGTTGCGGTAAATCACGATCACAAGCAGGAGTTATGATAACTAACGACATATTTCGCGCTCTGAATGAATAAAGCTTTGGCCGTGATTCTATAAGATAGTGATTAAAA
>NZ_NDIM01000035.1:0-8339 GCF_002241375.1 Vibrio sp. V19_P1S1T109
GTCTGTGGGAGAGTGGAGTGTAAGCCTTGTGCTTACTCGTCTTCATCGAATTTATGTTCAATCAGCGAACTAACCGCTTGCAAAGCAGGCTCTGCTTGTGAGCCTTCAGCATTGATGGTGATGTATTGACCTTGTGCGGATTCGAGCATCAATAAACCCATTACACTGTCTGCAGTGGCTTCTTTTCCTTCTTCACTTTGAATGGTGACCACCGCATCAAAAGATTGCGACAGTTCAACCAGCTTAACGGCTGCACGAGCATGAAGGCCCAAGCGATTTTGGATTAAAACCGTTTTACTTAATAGTGGCATACCATCGCTCCTATTGCTGTTTTTCTAATGATGTATGGCGTATCTGTACTTGGTGACCCAATTGAGCAAAGTACTCGCCAAGCTGTTGAGTCAGGTAAACGGAGCGGTGCTTACCACCGGTGCAACCAATCGCAATTGTGAGATAACTGCGGTTGTTTTTTTCGAGCATCGGCAGCCAGTATTCAACAAACTTTTGAATTTGTTGTTTAAGTTCAATTACTTCACTATGGCGTTCAAGAAACGACTTAATTGGCGCATCCAGGCCAGTTAATGGGCGAAGATCGGGTTCCCAATGTGGGTTGGGTAAAAAACGGACATCAAACACGTAGTCTGCATCACTGGGTAGTCCATATTTGAAGCCAAAAGACTGAAACACCATCACCAGATCTTTGCGCTCACGTCCTTCAATTCGCATGCGTACGGTTTCGCTTAACTCATGCAACGATTGATTACTGCTATCGAGCACTAAATCGGCTTGCTCTTTGAGCGGCGCAAGCAGCGACTTTTCCAATTCAATCGCTTGCGCAAGCGAAGGTTTATCGGCGTTTAATGAGAGAGGATGGATACGACGCGTTTCGCTGTAGCGCTTGAGTAGTGTCTCTTTACTGGCATCGAGAAACAGCACACTAACGTCGTTATTCTGTTTTAGCTGCTCTAAAACATCCGCAACCAAACTAGGCTCCTGGGGCAAGTTACGGATATCAATACTCACCGCGACATTTTGTTTACTGCCTTGGACAGATTGAATAAACGCATCCAACAAGTTGACGGGAAGGTTATCGACACAATAGTAGCCGAGATCCTCCAGTACTCGTAAAGCAACGCTTTTCCCTGCGCCTGATTGACCACTCACAACGATTAAACGCATAGTTTCGGCTCGGTGGTTATTGGTTAGTCATGATGTCGTACAGCTCTTGATCGCTTTGTGCACTTCGAAGCTGTTTTAAAACTTGTTTGTCATTGAGGCGCTCGGCCATACAAGCGAGCGTTTTTAAATGCTCTTTGCACTGCTCTTCAGGAACGAGCAACGCAAACAGTAGATCGACAGGTCGATTATCAATGGCATCAAACTCAATCGGTTCTTCACACTGCAGCAAAACGGCAATGGCACGATCACTGTTGGTCATTCTTGCATGAGGAATGGCGATGCCATTACCAATACCAGTACTGCCCATTTTTTCTCGGCTGAGCATGCATTCAAACAGCTCGGTGGAATTTTGACCTGAATACTCAGCAGCGATTTCGCTAATGATTTCTAGGGCTCTTTTTTTACTGGTGCATTGGACCGCACTTTTCGTGCAGTCCAATGAGAGTACTTCGCTTAATTGCATGATTAATGACTACTTAGCTTTTCTTTATGCTTGTTGAGTTGTCTTACGAGTTTATCCACTAAACTGTCAATGGCAGCATACATATTTTCATTGTCGGCCACGGCGTGGATATCACCTTGATTTATGTGGAGCGTAGCTTCAGCGATCTGTTGTACTTTTTCAACACGTAAAACAACCTGTACGTTATTGATATGGTCAAAAAATCGCTCAAGTTTTTGAAACTTCGAGTTTACATAGTCTTGCATTGAATCGGTCAGATCAATGTGATGGGCATTAATGTTGATTTGCATAGACTTTCCTTCTCTGTTTTGTGCCTTACAGTAGGCGTTTGCGCTGACTCGATGGAGCAATGCCCAACGATTCACGGTATTTAGCTATCGTCCGTCTAGCTACCTGAATCCCTTGGTCAGCCAGTAGATCTGCAATTTTACTGTCACTTAATGGTTTGGCTGTATTTTCAGCGGCCACCAGTTTTTTAATCAGTGCTCGTATTGCAGTCGATGAACACTCTCCCCCGCTGTCGGTACTGACATGGCTGGAGAAGAAGTATTTCAATTCGAAAATACCACGCGGAGTATGCATGTACTTCTGCGTTGTCACCCTTGATATGGTGGATTCATGCATTTCTACCGCTAAAGCAACGTCATTGAGTACCATTGGCTTCATCGCCTCTTCACCATACTCAAAGAAATCACGTTGATGTTCAACAATACACTTGGCAACTTTGAGCAGTGTCTCGTTTCTACTTTCTAAACTCTTAATAAGCCATTTTGCTTCTTGCAAATTGCTGCGAATGTAGTTGCTATCGGCACTGTTACCTTTGCCTAATGCTGCATATTGTTGATTTATCTTAAGTTTTGGTACGCTATCTGGGTTTATTGTTACCACCCATTTGCCGTGATCTTTGTAAACAGACACGTCGGGCACAACGTATTCGGCGTGCTCGGTTGAAATATTATTTCCCGGTCTTGGGTCAAGTTGTTGAATGAGCTGCAATACCTCTCGCAGATCTTCTTCTTTTAACTTGGTTTCTTTGATGATCAACTTGTAGTCACGATTGCCGAGCAGATCAATATGTTGGATCAGCAGCTGTTTAGCTTCTTCTAACCAAGGGGTACTGGCAGGGTAGGTCGCTAATTGTAAAAGCAGGCAGTCTTGAAGGTTGACTGAAGCCACACCGAGGGGATCAAACTGCTGAACACGTTTACGAACGGCTTCAATTTCATCAAGCTCAATATTTTCATCGGCAAAGCTTTCTAAAATATCATCCAAAGAAACGGTGAGATAACCGTAGTCATCGATGGCGTCAATCAAGGCAAGAGCAATGCTGCGGTCGGTGTCGCTAAACGGTGTGAGATCTAATTGCCACAGTAGATAATCTTGCAGGGTTTGCGTTGTTTCACCTTGGTACACGGGCATGTCATCATCAAGGGCGATCCCTGTGCTGCCTGTGTTCGCGCTGTAGACATCATCCCATGTGGTGTCGATCTCAAGCTCGCTGCTGATTTCGGATTTTTCAATTAAGTCAGAGCTGTCTTGTGGCTCAATATCTAACACCTCAGCACTGGCTTCTTTCTCCTCATTGATGCTATGAACATCAGCGGTGGCATTCTCTTCATAGGCCTCTTCAACATCCAATAATGGATTAGACTCTAGAGCCTCTTGGATCTCTTGCTGGAGTTCCAATGTGGAGAGTTGCAACAAACGAATGGCTTGTTGTAACTGCGGTGTCATCGCTAATTGTTGGCCGAGCTTCAGTTGTAATGAGGGTTTCATTCAGTGCCAGTTACCTTATTATTTTTAGAATTGATGTCACTCTCTACTTAATCATAGACGGAATTGTTCACCGAGATAAACTTGTTTTACCTCTTCATTATTGAGCACGTCATGTGGTGTACCTTCTGCGATCAAACGACCCTGGCTTACAATATAGGCTTTTTCACAGACGTCCAATGTTTCTCGAACGTTGTGGTCTGTGATTAAAACGCCTAAGCCACGATCTCGCAGGTGTTGGATGATCTTTTTAATGTCGATAACGGAAATGGGGTCGACCCCTGCAAAGGGTTCATCAAGCAAAATAAATTGTGGGTTTGCGGCAAGAGCGCGGGCAATTTCAACTCGGCGACGTTCACCACCCGATAGCGCCATTCCCGCACTATGGCGGATATGTTGAATGTGAAATTCTTCTAGTAGATCTTCGAGTTTATCTTGGCGCTCTTCACGGGTCATCGATTCACGGGTTTCAAGTACCGCCATGATGTTATCTTCGACCGATAATTTTCGAAAAATAGACGCTTCTTGAGGTAAGTAGCCGATCCCTAAGCGTGAGCGACTGTGCATAGGTAAAATGCTGATGTCGTGATCATCAATGCTGATCTTACCTTCATCACGAGCGACAAGGCCGACGATCATGTAAAACGATGTGGTTTTTCCTGCGCCGTTAGGGCCGAGTAAGCCAACAATCTGCCCCGATTCTACTTGCAAGCTGACGTCAGAGACGACTTTGCGTTTTTTATAGCTTTTCGCTAAATGTTCTGCTTTAAGTATGGCCATAATTATTCTTGTGTCGTAGTGGCTTGCGGTTGAAGCACGGTCGATACTCGCTCGTTAGAGTTACCATCAGCCATCAGCTTCTGTGACGAAATTTTGTAGCGAATTTTCGTACCACGGATGATGCTATCATCTTGTGACAACATGGCTTGATCGATCATCGTCAACTGATCATCGGCCAATTTGTAATAGAGCTCTTTCGCCTCACCATACAAGGTTTTGCCATCGTCGGTTAATTGCGAAAAAGTGGCGAGGTTGCCATATCCTTCAATTTCTTGAATGGAGCCATCTTTCGCATCACGAGTTACAATCACTTTGTCGGCGTTGATACTGATACTGCCTTGTTTTAGTTTGACATCACCAAGGAAAGTCACTTTGTTGCTTTTCATGTCGAGCTGTTGGCTGTCAGAATCGATGTAAACTGGTTGGGCATTATCGGTGGACAATGCCAATGCGTGACCAGAAATCGCTAAACAAGCAATAAGACTAAGGTGTGAGAGTTTCATATCTACCTTGTACATGGTTATAAAGAATAGCGGTATTGTCGGCAAAGTTGCCTTTCATCGCTTGTCCTTGTGTTTCGAATTGTGGCCCAACCAAATCGACCTGATTATCGGCCCAAAAATCGCGATTATTGAGTTGAATGCTCATCTTAATGGTTGAAAGCGTATCAAAACCAGAATCTGCTAATAGGTTTTTTGCCAGTACGTCGTCATACAGTGTGAGTACTTGCTCTTCATCGAGTACGCCGCGTTTAGCGGTAATCTCCCACTCTTGCAAAATACCATCACGGAAGACTTTGAGTATCGGGTACTCGAAAATGGTGTCGCCACTTTTTGCGTAATGATCCAGATGCGTCGATTGAATGATGTAGCTGCGGATACCTTGCTCGTTATAGGTGGTGTTGTCGAGATTTTTTCCACTAAACGACGGTAACTCCAAGTTCGGAGCAACTTGTATATCGGTATTTTGTTCTTTATCGAACAAGTAATAGGCTGACCACGATGCGATAAAAATCAGTATCACATAGAGGACACGAGATAAACTCATACACTTAAGCCTTTGTGCACATCTAACTCACCGCGAGCTTGCAAAATCAAATCACACACTTCGCGTACAGCGCCATGCCCACCTTTTATATGGGTCACGTAGTTTGCGCGTTTAACTAATAGCGGGTGACCATCCGCGACACAGACTTTCAGCGCGACTTTTTCCATTACCGGCCAATCAATCAAGTCATCACCGATATACCCTGTGTGTTCTGGGGCAATATTGAGCTGGCGACAAATGTCGTTATAGGCTTTGACCTTGTCATCCTGACCTTGATAAACCAGTGTAATGCCTAATACGGCCATACGGTTTTCGACAATTTTTGACTGCCTACCTGTAATGATCGCCACTTCAATGCCAGCATTCATCAATGATTTTATGCCGTAGCCATCTCGAGTGTGGAAGGTTTTTAGCTCTTCGCCTTGATTGCCCATATAAACTAAGCCATCAGAGAAGACGCCATCCACATCGCAGATCAGCAGTTTTATCTGCTTGGCTATATCGAGAATAGGCGGTGAGACCGGGCCGTAGAGTGTATCAATCATGGTCATCACATCACTCCTGCTTTGAGCAAATCGTGCATGTTTAATGCACCGACCAATGTGCCATTTTCGCACAGCATCAAGCCATTGATTCGTTTATCTTGCATTAGGTTTAACCCTTCGACCGCGAGCATGTTAGGGTTTGCTACCGTTGGGTTTTGCGTCATCACCTCGCTGATTGCCGCGCTGTGAATATCGATTCGTTTGTCTAAGATGCGGCGTAAATCGCCATCAGTAAAGATGCCAATAAGCTGCATGTTACTGTCTACTACCGCGGTCATCCCCAAGCCTTTTTGGCTGATCTCAAGTAAGGCATCGCGGATCAATGCGTTTGGTTGCACTGTTGGTAGTGCATCGCCAATGTGCATGATATCAGAGAGCTTGAGCAACAATTTTCGACCTAAAGCCCCACCGGGATGAGACAGCGCAAAATCTTCAGCGGTAAAGCCGCGTGCTTGCAAGAGTGCGACGGCTAACGCATCGCCCATCACTAGCGTTGCGGTGGTGCTGGAGGTTGGCGCAAGGCCAAGCGGGCATGCCTCTTGTGGGACTGTGATTTGCAAATGAAGATCGGCCAACTTTGCCATATTCGATGACGGGTTGCCTGTCATGCTAATGATGCGAATATTGAGCCGTTTTAGCACAGTAAACAGTGATAAAATTTCCGAGGATTCGCCAGAGTTTGAAATAGCAATTACGATGTCGCCACGCTCGATCATACCAAGATCACCGTGCGCCGCTTCTCCTGGATGTACGAAAAATGCCGAAGTGCCAGTACTGGCTAAGGTCGCGGCAATTTTTTTACCGATATGGCCTGATTTACCCATACCCATCACCACAACTTTGCCGTGATCATTGGCAATGATCATTTCACACGCTTGGCAAAATGAGTCGTCAAAGTATTGCTCTAGCTGCTGTAAAGCCGCCATTTCGGTGGCGAGAACTTGCTGTGCAACACTGCGATAATCAAACTGATTCGACATTCGATACTCCGAGTTTGGGTTAAGCGGTCATATTCATAAGTAGATAAGCTTGGTATCCGATAAAAGCGAGGAAGAGCACGCCTCCCTCAATGCGGTTAATACTACGCGATTTCCCTAAAGCCATGGCAACCAGTAGCAGAGATACGCCAAGCATCACCCAAAAATCGCGTCCCATCGCATGCTCACTGAGTATCGATGGATTAAGAATGCCGGGTAAGCCCATCACGGCAAGAATATTGAATACGTTCGAGCCAATAATGTTGCCCACTGCCATATCATCTTCGCCTTTCAACACACTTGTGAGTGAGGCGGCCAATTCTGGCAAGCTGGTCCCAACAGCGATGATTGTCAGGCCAATTACCAAGTCGCTCATGCCAAAAAACTTAGCGATAATGACGGCGTTATCGACTAACACGCTGGCAGCAATCGGCAGAATGATAAGCCCAATCACTACCCAAATAGCCGCTTTTGCGTTGCTCACGCCCTGCGGTATTTCAGATTCCTGCTCGGTAAGCAGCGCGTCACCATTTTTTTGCTCGTTACGGCTAATGCGGAGCATCGCGATGATAAACACGGCGAAAAGTGCAAACAGCAACACTCCTTCATAGAATCCTAAGTGGTTATCCCACAATAACGCACCAGCAAGTAGTGTGACCGCAATCATTAGCGGCAGTTCACGGCGGAGTACCGCAGAACTGACGGAAAGCGGTTTGATGAGTGCTGTAATACCCAAGATCAAAGCAATGTTAGCGATGTTAGAACCGAGCACGTTACCGACGGCAGTATCGGTTTTCCCATCCAAAGCGGCCGTTGCCGATACCATCATCTCTGGTGCTGATGATCCCATTGCTAAAATAGTCATGCCGATCACTAATGGCGAGATGCCGAAGTTGCGAGCAAGCGCGGCAGAACCAAAGACTAACTTGTCAGCGCTCCAGACTAAAAACACCAAACCTACAATGAGAAACGCTACCGCTTCGATCATGATGATACCTAATTAATGAAATGAGTGAAAAAATGATGCAATTAACCGCTAATTTTGACGTGTTGGTTGCGAAAAGGGAAGCTGAAGATCCAATTAATTACGTTCAATTCATGGTTTAGTTAGCTATCCATCAATAAATGACCGGAAGATTGTTTTGGCGAAAGATGATGCTTTACTTTAGGATGTAATTGAACAGTGCTTTTAATTTTAGAACGTTATGCTTATGATTGCCCATCATTTTGGGGCGGACAACAATAGTGAAACACTCATGATGCCAATCAACGATCTTGTCACAATCAAGAATTTAACCTTCTCCCGTTCAGGACGGAAGATTTTCGATGACGTGAGTCTCAGCGTTCCGCAAGGAAAAATTACCGCCATTATGGGGCCATCGGGTATTGGTAAAACCACTTTGCTACGTCTTATTGGCGGACAACTGTTTCCTGAACAAGGTGAGATTTGGTTCGACAAACAAAACATCCCGATGCTCAGTCGCAAAAAGCTGTATCAAGCTCGTAAAAAAATGAGCATGTTGTTTCAGTCGGGCGCGTTATTCACCGATTTAAATGTGTTCGATAATGTGGCTT
>NZ_NDIM01000125.1:0-8300 GCF_002241375.1 Vibrio sp. V19_P1S1T109
CCTTAATTTTATGTTTCTAAAATCCCTTCTAACACTTTACATGGATGATGATTATGTTTGAAAAAGTTGTCGCAGCTCCGGCTGACCCTATTCTTGGTTTAACCGAAGAGTTTAAAAAAGATCCTCGCACTGAAAAAATTAACCTCGGTGTTGGTATCTACAAAAATGAAGCAGGTGAAACACCTGTTCTTGCGACAGTAAAGAAAGCGGAAGCGGCGTTGCTTGAGTCTGAAAAGACCAAATCTTATCTCACCATTGAAGGTACTGCTGAATATGGGCTCGCGGTACAAAAACTCCTGTTTGGCGATGAATCTGAGATTGTGACGCAAAAGCTCGCAAAAACGGCGCAAGCGCCCGGTGGTACTGGTGCACTGCGTGTAGCTGGTGAATTTATTAAGCGTCAAATCGGCGACGTGAAAGTGTGGATCAGCAACCCAACATGGGCAAACCATCACGGTGTTTTTAATGCGGCTGGTTTAGAAACCACGCAGTATTCGTACTACAATGCCGAAACGAAAGATAAAGATTTCGCAGCGATGCTTACCGATCTTGAGCAAGCTCAAGCGGGTGATATTGTTCTTCTACACGGGTGCTGCCACAACCCAACTGGCATTGATCCAACCGATAAAGAGTGGGAAACGTTAGCAAAATTAGTCGCTGATAAAGGGCTTCTTCCTCTGTTTGACTTTGCTTATCAAGGTTTTGCGAAAGGTGTTGAAGAAGACGCACAAGGCCTACGTACTTTTGCGAAATACAATAAAGAGATCTTAGTGGCGAGCTCATTCTCTAAAAACTTCGGTTTGTACAATGAGCGCGTGGGTGCGTTTACCATCGTTGCTGGCTCAACAGATGTCGCTGAAACAGCTTTCTCACAAATTAAAGCGATCATTCGTTCCATTTATTCAAACCCACCAGCGCACGGTGCTGCGGTCGTTACTTATATCCTCAACAACGCCGAACTGCGCGCGGAATGGGAAAACGAAGTGACAGAAATGCGTGAACGTATTCAAGAGATGCGTGAGCTGTTTGTTACCACCCTAAAAGCCGAAGGTGTGAAGGCTGATTTTAGCTTTATTGAACGTCAAAATGGCATGTTCTCTTTTTCTGGTTTGAACAAGGAACAAGTTGCTCGTCTGAAAGATGAATTAGCAATTTACATCGTCGGTTCCGGCCGTATCAGTGTGGCAGGCATGACGAAATCGAATATGGGCCCACTGTGCAAAGGTATTGCAGCGGTTCTATAATCGATAATGATAAGAAATAGACAACAATAGCCGCCACTTGTCGGCTATTTTTTTATCTTCAATTCACTGAAATGGCACTTGATTCACATCGAAGCGCGTACACTTTCCCCTCTTGCCTGCAAAGCACGTTCTTTTCATGTACTATAACTCTCTGAATCCTATGTCCAATGCCACCTATGTGACCTGATCCCTTTGACCAGTTACATCGTTTAGCTGGCTCACGACGTCAGAATCCCACAATATGAACTCCGAAACACAAGGAAGCCTCCATGGAAGCAGAATTAATTGAAATCAAGAACTTCCTTGCTCAGTATCCACCGTTCAATGAACTACCTGAAGAAACACTGATCGAAGTGACGCAGAGCGTAGAAATCTCCTATTTTCGACAAGATACACCCATCATTCATTTTGGTGATCATATCCAGGACTTGTATTTGATCCGCAGCGGCGTCGTCGAGGTGTACCGTCGCAAAGGCGAATTATACAACCGCCTAACCGAAGGCGGTTTATTTGGTCAAATGGGGCTATTGACCAATAACCGTGTTCGTTTTCCGGTCACAGCGATTGAAGATACGCTGGTTTACTGTATTCCAGAGGCAAGGTTTCAGGATTTATATGACAACTATGATTCCTTTGCTGATTTCGTTGAAGTGCAAGATAACGCGCGCCTTCGCCAAGCCGTGCTGAGTAAAACAGAGCAGAATGATCTCACCACCTCGAAAGTGCGAACCTTACTCAGCCGAGAAGCCCCTTTCGTTTACAAAACAGAAACCATTCAACATGCGGCGATCAAGATGGCGGAAGAGAGTATCTCTTCACTGCTGGTGATTGACCCTGATATTTTGCAAGAGAGTGACGACGATAACAGCCCGGTAATCGGCATCCTGACTGACCGAGATCTCTGCACGCGTGTATTAGCCGTTGGCATCGATCCTAATCACCTCGTCACGGAAGTGATGACAACGGAGGTTATCTCATTAGATCATAATGCTTATGTCTATGAGGCCATGCTGAAAATGCTTCGGTACAATGTTCATCATCTTCCTATACTCAAAGAAAAAAAGCCGATCGGTATCATTGAAGCGACCGACATTGTTCGCTACGAATCACAAAACTCATTGCTGCTCGTCAGTCGCATCTTCCAGCAACAAAGCGTTGAAGAGTTAGCCACACTGTCGCACCAAGTCAAAGACAGTTTTGTTCGTTTAGTCAATGAAGATGCAAACTCACATATGATCGGCACGGCGATGTCAGTGATTGGCCGTAGCTTTAAACAAAGAATCATTGAACTTGCTGAAGAATTACTAGGCTCACCGCCTATTCCATACTGCTTTTTAGCCTTGGGTTCTATGGGCCGTGACGAACAGTTAATTGTCACGGACCAAGATAACGCTTTAATTTTGGACGATAACTATGAAGAAACACAACATGGTGCTTATTTCGAAGCGTTCGCCAAATTTGTCTGCGACAGCTTAGATCAATGCGGTTACAGCTACTGTACGGGGGACATTATGGCCAGCAACCCGATGTGGCGTATGACTCGTAAAGAATGGGAAGCCTGCTTTGCCGATTGGATAGATAACCCTAACCCTAAGGCGCTATTGAATGCATCCATCTTTTTTGACTTATACGGAGTGTGTGGCAGGACCAAATGGGCAGAACAGCTGAATGGGTTTATTGTACGACGAGCACGCAAAAATAATCGATTTCTTGCATGCCTTGCACGAAATGCACTGAACCGCACGCCACCATTGGGGTTTTTCAAAGACTTTGTGATGGAAAAAGATGGACGACACAATAACACCATCAATTTAAAACGTCGCGGCACCGCACCGTTAGCAGATTTAATCCGTGTGCATGCATTGGCTGTCGGTTCACGTTCTACCAACTCGTTTGAACGTTTAGATGACATCATTGAAGCCGGAATTCTACCCAAAGGACGGGCGCAAGATCTGCGCGATGCAATGGAGTTTATCGCTATGGTACGCATTCGCCACCAAGCGGCTGACGTTGAACAAGAAATAGAGCCAGATAACAATATCGAGCCAGAAAATCTATCTGATTTTGAAAGACGTAACTTAAAAGATGCGTTTCAAATCCTAAGCAATGCGCAAAATTTCTTGAAATTCCGTTATCAAGCCAGCAATAACTTTAAGTGAGAGTGATGATTAAACAATGGTTTCAAAAACCGAGCATCGATTGGGTAGCAAAATATGCCAATAAGCAGTCGTTGGTTAACCATCCGTTACTCAAAGATTTTTATTCAAGGCCGATTGCTAAGGGTAGCACGCCAATCGATGAAATAGAGTTTGTCGCTTTAGATTTGGAAACAACGGGTTTAAGTGCGCAGCATGATGACATTATCACCATTGGCTTGGTGCCTTTTACCTTAAACCGTATCTATCTAAACCGCTCTAAACATTGGATAGTTCGGCCACGCCAAGCGTTAAAAGAGGATTCGGTGGTTATTCATGGCATCACACACAACGATATTTTAGATGCGCCAGATTTGGCAGAAGTGCAGGAGTCGATACTGAAGGCCTTATCTGGAAAAATTGTTGTGGTTCATTACCGTCATATTGAACGTAGCTTTCTCAATCAAGCATTAAAAGTGCGATTGGGTGAAGGTATTGAGTTCCCTGTGATCGATACTTTGCAATTGGAGACGGAAATTCAACAACGGTTGCATGGAGGTTTATGGAACCAGTTAAAAGGGCAAAAACCACAATCAGTGCGTTTAGGGCAAGCGCGGGCGCGTTATGGGCTACCAGCGTATACTCCACACCACGCTTTAGTTGATGCTATTGCCACCGCGGAATTATTCCAAGCACAAATCGCTCATCATTTTGATCGGCAGCAAAGTGTCCGAACGTTGTGGCTATAACTTTTTGATTATCCTTTAAAGGGATTCTTTCAAGGTTTAGTACCGTGATCGACACGAGCAAAAAAAGAGGAACCCATGTTAGGTTCCTCTTTTTTAATCACATCTCGGCTTTTACGCTTAGAACTTACAGCTTAAAGCGACGAATTTCATTTTCTAACTGATGCGAAAGCTCAGAAAGTTGTGATGCTTGTGCTGCTGCTTCATGCGCTTCTTGTGCAAGATCGTTAGACACATCGCGGATCCCTTCCGTGTTTCGAGTAATTTCCGACGTCACAGAAGCTTGCTCTTCAGCGGCCGAGGCAATTTGCGTCGCCATGTCACTGATGCGCTCAACTGAATTATGAATTTGCATCAAACTTGCTGCAGCGGCGTTCGCATCATCTACGCTGGTTCCAGCAAGCATACGGCTATCACCCATAATGCCAACCGCTTTACCCGTCGTTGATTGCAACGTTTCGATCATCTGCTGAATTTCTTTTGTCGAAGCATGTGTACGTTGACTAAGCACACGAACTTCATCGGCAACCACCGCAAAGCCACGACCTTGCTCACCAGCACGTGCAGCTTCAATCGCCGCATTCAATGCTAGCAGGTTAGTTTGCTCTGCTATGTTTTGAATAGTCGCCAGAATCGTATTGATGTGTTTGCCGTGTGCTTCTAGCTCAAGGATAACATCAGTGGCCACTTGAACTTCTTGAGCCAGATTTTGAATCGAGCCTTGTGTTTGTGAAACTTGATTCGAACCATGTACGCAAGCCGTTACCGCTTCGCCAGAGTTTTGAGCGGTATGATCTGCGTTACCGGCAATCTCTTGTGTAGCTGCGGCCATTTCATTGATGGCCGTAGCCACCATATTAATTTCATCTTGTTGTAAACGGATACGCGCACTACGCTCTTTGGCTTGAGCGGCCGTCTGTTTTGACTGTTCAGACAACGCAGCAGAAACAAAGCTGAGTTTAGAAACCATGGTGTGCATGTTACCGACAAAGGTATTGAAGTTTTGTGCTAATTGCCCAACTTCATCATCGCTTCTTGGTTCAAGACGTTGAGTTAAATCACCGTCTCCGGAAGCAATTTCCTCTAAGGCTTTGGATACTCGGCTAAGATCTCTAAACAAAAAGCTCACTAACCAAGAGACGATTACAATCACAGCAATAGTAATCACAAGCGCAGTCACAATCAGGCCGGTAAGCAAAGATGTATGCGCTGCTTCTTCCGTTGCACGATCCATTTGGATAGCGAAAATCCAATCGGTTTGCGGCACTTTGGCGAAGTAAAATAGCTTATCAACACCTTGTAATGACGCATCTTCAACGGTACCTGAAGCCACTGCTTGCTCTATCATGTTCATCGTCAACGTCTTCGACAATGACGACACTGGTTTTAATAAGAAATTTTTATCTGGATGCGCTAAAAAGGTTCCATCTTGCGCATCAATTAACATCGCGTAGGCGTTTTTGCCCGCATCTAAACTGATGACATCTTGGATGAGCTGATCGATTAACACATCGGCACCAACGACGCCGACAAATTGCCCATTGCGACGCACAGGCTCTGCAATTGTCACCAACAGTGCATTGGTGATCGCGTCTTTATAAGCGGGGGTGATAATTTGTTTATTCGCTGAAACGGCATCTTTATACCAAGGGCGTTGGCGAGGATCATAGTCAGCACGGTTACGCTCAGGGTGTGAACGATACATCTCACCTTGCGGTGTACCAAAGAAAATATCATCAAAGCCACCCGCCTTGCGAGCTTGCTGTAAGAAAGGGACGACATCATCTTGAGCGGTGTAGTCATTAAAAGCAGTTGAGATCTCTTTACGGACCACAATCCAGTCCGAAATGCCTTTCGCAGCGGCAGCTGACAAGCTTTCTGCCCGCGAATATACGCCATTTCGAGTTTGTTCAAAGAGTTGATCAGCGGCTAGCCAAGTCAACGCGCTCGCCATAACGACGACGGCAGAAAGACTGGCACCGATTAGCTTTTGCTTTAGGGTCAATTTCATTGGGTTACAAAATGTATGAAGCGGAAAAGGTGGCGAATATTAACCAGATTTCGCATAAGTTGCACTAATTATGTATCTATTTTTGACACAATATAACCTTTTGCTTTTACTAAAGTTATTAATTAATGTTGTCATGACGACTGTCAAAAAAACAGCAAAAAGGCGACTAAAAGTCGCCTTGATGATTAACGTCCATACCCTTCCCACTTAAAGCAGCCTTGGGTATATCTGAATTAGTGCTTAGATAATTCGGTTCGCATACCTAACAGTAGGCTCACACACATCAATAGTAAGACGATGGTAAATGGCAGCGCCGTTGATATTGCCGCAGCCTGCAACGCTTCAATAGCATTGGTGCCACCAATCCATAATAAGGCTACGGCGATAGCGCCTTCCATCAACGCCCAGAAAATACGCTGTAGGACAGGGGCATCCACTTTGCCTCCAGCAGTAATACTATCAATAACCAGTGACCCTGAATCTGATGAGGTGATAAAAAATACCAACACTAACACAACCGCAATCACTGAAAGTAAGGTGCCATAAGGCAGCGCATCAAACATTTGGAACATCGCCAGTGGCACTTCGGTCAAACCATTCGCGCCTAATTGGCCAACATTGTTGATGACTTGATCAATCGCCAAACCACCAAATACAGACATCCAAATCAAAGTAACAGCAGTAGGTACTAATAGTACGGCGGTGAGGAACTCGCGGATAGTACGACCTTTTGATACTCGCGCAATGAACATTCCAACAAATGGTGACCATGAAATCCACCAAGCCCAATAGAACACTGTCCAACCTTGGAACCAAGCCTCATCAGTTCGACCGTGCGGGTTACTGAGTGGGATGATATTTTCAATATACGCCATTAATGTGGTTGGAATGGATGAAAAGGTTACGGTATAGCCAATCAGTGCAACCAAAATCAGCAGCAAGAACGCAACGATCATATTGATGTTACTGATGACTTTAACACCACCATCAATACCACGCACCACGGAGACCACCGCTAATAAAGTAACGACGGTAATCACGACAATTTGTAAGCCCATTCCGGCATCAATGCCAAATACATGATGGATACCACTAGCCGCTTGTTGAGCACCCAGCCCTAATGACGTTGCTAAGCCAAATAATGTTGCTAATACAGCCAGAATATCAATGATGTGCCCTGCCCAGCCCCAAGCACGATCGCCAAGCAACGGGTAAAAAATAGAGCGAATAGAAAGCGGGAGCCCTTTGTTGTAAGTAAAGAACGCAAGGGAAAGCGCGACCACACCGTAAATGGCCCAAGGGTGTAGACCCCAATGGTACATGGTTGCACCTAATGCTAGTTTAGCCGCTTCGGGTGTGTTAGCTGCAACACCTAAGGGTGTCTCATACCAACCGGTAAAATACGCCACAGGTTCAGCGACACTCCAGAACATGAGACCAATACCCATCCCTGCGGCAAACAGCATAGAGAGCCAAGAAATAAAAGAGTAGTCTGCTGTCGCCTCTTGGCCACCTAAACGTATTTTACCAAAGGGAGAAACAATCAAGCCTAAGCAAAACAGCACAAAAAGATTACCCGACCAAATAAACAGCCAGTCAAAAGTGCCAATAATTTTCCATTTAACGCCATCAAGCACGCTCTTCGCAACCTCAGGATCAACGACTAAAGCGGCGACTAAAAATAGCGCAATAAATCCGGCGCTAAAGCCAAACACTGGGTTATGAACATCAAACCCCCACTTTTGCACGTTATCTTGCCCGACAGTGTAGTCAGTACTGTCGATACTGTACTTATCAATACCTTTTGTCATTTTACCTCTCTAGAAATCTAGACATGATTTTTCAGTTGAGATTAATAACCATGAGAACGAAACAATTTTAAGAAAAAAACCAAAAATAACTTCGTACTCATAGCAATTTATTTTTCAATATGATGAATACCCTACCAAAATCACAGAAAAAATCCACTGAAAAGCAACATAAAATGCCATTCAAGGCAAAAAACAAGCCTTAATGGTTAAACTTAAACCAATTTATGTGGAAAATCGAAAACAAAAACATTCGAGCACTAATCATTTTACATCTCAACTTATACACTCATCATCTTAGACCAGAACAAAAGAGGTCGAATGCTACTTTTCAAGTGAAAAGAACTGCGCTATGG
>NZ_NDIM01000327.1:0-8280 GCF_002241375.1 Vibrio sp. V19_P1S1T109
CCCGAGTGTATTACAAGCTCGGCATTCAATCCGCTGGTTTACTATCTGGATGTAACAGGGGCTAGTGCCGATTGGCGTAGCGATGAAACGGCGAACCTTACCTCCTTTTTTTTATGACATCACGACTACGACATGATGGACATTTAATATGAGGATTGTGTGCTACGTGAAAGATGGTCGCGTCACCATCAAACTCTGTAGAGCAATAATGGAAAGGGCCGCGTATTCCAAAGCGATGGTAAAGAAGTGAAGTTGACATTAACTGGCTATTTTTGGCGATATGGTATCAGAAAAGTCATTCAGGTATCGATTTTCCGGATGAACCATAAATTGAAGCAATAGCCAAAAGACTGCATCATTGAGAGCTGAACGTTACAATTGTGATATTCAGTGCTAAATCGGTTATAAATAATATGAGGAAATTGAGTTGGTAGAAGCAAAAACTATCGGGTTGTTCTTTATTACAGCAGTAGCAGAGATATTGGGGTGTTATCTACCTTATCTCTGGTTGAAAGACGGGAAATCTGTCTGGCTTTTACTACCAGCAGCTCTATCCCTAGCACTATTTGCTTGGTTGCTTTCTCTTCACCCAACAGCGGCTGGTAGGGTTTATGCTGCCTACGGTGGAGTTTATATTTTCGTAGCAATACTATGGCTGTGGATAGTTGATGGTATTCGACCAACTTTATGGGACATAGTCGGTGTGACGGTAGCGCTGATCGGCATGGCTATCATCATGTTCGCGCCAAGGTACACCTAATAATGAACTATTGAAACATTTCAAATTGAGGGGTATGAGCAAGCTCCACCTTAGGTCTGTCCCTATTTTGGTCTCAACATTAAGACAGCCATTTGACATCGACTTACTTTTCCCAAACTAACTTATCTCTCAGAAGAACATGTTTAATTGAAAAATTGATACATACGGAAGATAAAACATATGATATTTCATATGTTTTATTGCGTTGAATAGTTCCTATGTTTGATCCAATCCTTCTTTACAAAGCATTTGCTGAAGAAACTCGGCTTAAGTCTCTGCTGTTAATGCAGAAACAAGAAGAATTGTGTGTGTGATCTCATGGAGGCGCTTAATCTCAGTCAACCCAAAGTCTCTCGGCATCTTGCCGAACTGCGAAAGCACGAGCTTGTTATGGATGAGCGACGTGGTAAGTGGGTTTACTACCGAATCAATCCCAGGCTAGCTCCTTGGGTTAAGCAAGTGCTGGAGATAACCCTCAAGCATAATTTGGCACTTATCGAGCCAGAGTTGCAGTTCATCAAAGGCAAAACATGCTCGAATGGTATAAGTGAATAATGCTCTATTCAGTTGGTTTATCAATTTCATATTAAAGAAGTCTGTATGAGTAATATCTCAAGCTGTGGCGAAACCAGCGCATCTGAAAAAATGAGTTTCCTAGATCGATATCTAACCGTATGGATTTTTCTTGCAATGGCCGTTGGTGTCGGGGTTGTAGTGTGCTTCCCTCTGTCGGCTCAGTGGAACGAAAGCCTATCTGTAGGTTCAACCAATATCCCGCTTGCTATTGGCCTAATCCTAATGATGTACCCTCCATTAGCGAAAGTAAATTATAGCCTTCTAGGCGAAGTAACTCGTGACAAACGCGCGATAATGCTTTCTTTAGTGATGAACTGGCTCGTGGGACCGATTTTGATGTTCACATTAGCCATCATTTTCTTACGCGATCAACCTAGTTATATGGTGGGACTCATTCTGATCGGCCTTGCTCGATGCATCGCTATGGTGTTGGTTTGGAATGATATCAGCGGCGGAAACAAAGAGTACGGTGCAACTTTGGTTGCATTAAATAGCGCGTTTCAAATTGTCACGTATAGTTTTATGGCGTGGCTGTTTATTACTGTTTTACCCCCTTACTTTGGCCTTGAAAGTTTCGTTGTTGACATCACTATCTGGGATATTGCACAAAGCGTCTTAATTTATTTAGGCATCCCTTTCTTAGCGGGTTTCTTAAGCCGTAAACTATTAGTTTCAGCAAAAGGTGAACAGTGGTACAACGAAGTCTTCATCCCGCGTATTTCGCCAATCACCCTGATTGCGCTTTTGGCAACCATCGTTTTGATGTTTAGTCTGAAAGGTGAAATGATCATCGAGTTACCGATGGATGTGTTCCGTATTGCAGTGCCACTGATCATCTATTTTATGGTGATGTTTTTTGTGAGCTTCTACATCGGGAAACGTATGGGGATCCCTTACGACCAAAATGCTTCTATCGCCTTTACTTCAACGGGCAATAACTTCGAACTGGCTATCGCCGTATCAATCGCTGTATTTGGATTAAACTCTGATCAAACATTTGCAGGCGTTATTGGACCTTTGGTTGAAGTGCCCGTTTTAATTGCTTTGGTCAACGTCGCATTACGAATGAAGAAGAAGTACTATCCTCCCCATCATGGTATTAAAGCGCACAATCAATAACCAATTCACAAACGTCATGATCTTGCCATTAAGCAGTCAATGAGTTCATCCCGATAAGAATGCAACAATGTAATTAGAATTAACCTAGGTAACTAACACCACTGCAATCCAGTAGGGAGGCTTGGTTGATGAGTAAGTAACATTCGACAGTGCTCCAAAAACAAAAAGGCTGCGATGGAGAGCAGCCTTTTTTACTACCCGTCATATCATGACGACTGGTTTTTGGGGCTTGCCAAAAGCTCCGCAATCGCTTGATCGTTTTGGTGACGAACATCCAAGCCAGTCACAAAATAAATCGTGTACTCACAAACGTTGCGCGCGTGATCGCCAATCCGTTCGACCGCGCGACCTATCCACGTGATCTCCAAAATGGTTTGATAGTGAGTGCCTTGCACCAGCATATCTTTATCATTTTGACGCAAAATATCGCCGTAGCTGTTGTCGATTTGTTTATCTAACATTGCTGCTTCTAGCGCATCGTGTGCATTGAGATCGTGAAAAGCGTTCATCGATTTTTGCAGCATATTGATCACGTTCGCGTTAATTGTTTCAAACGCATCTTCTTGTAATTCAATACCATCAAAATAGTCTTTGTCACCCGGATGGTGCTCCTTTAAACGCAACACCGCATGGGCGATCCGTTTAGATTGATCGCCAATTCGTTCAAGATCCATGATCGCTTTCATGATCGAAAACACCGCACGTAAATCGCGGGCTGCAGGTTGGCGTTTGACTAAAATATCAATGCAGCGTTGATCAATGGCCAGTTCTAACAAATTGATATTATGATCGTGTTCAATTACTTGCTTGGCCAGTTCGGTATTGCCTGTCATAAACGCATCGAGTGCGTCCCGCACCTGTACGATGACTAAATCACCCATATTCACCACGCTATCCACAATAGAACGCATTTCGCTATTGTAGCTATGAGAGGTGTGCCCATCGACACCATGAGTTGTCATAAAGTTCTCCTAAAACAGTCGTTAACCGAAACGGCCAGTAATGTAATCTTCAGTGCGGCTATCACGTGGGTTGGTGAACAACTCACGTGTTTCGCTCAGTTCAACCAAGTTACCTAAGTGGAAGAAGGCGGTTTTATCTGAAACGCGCGCCGCTTGCTGCATGTTGTGTGTCACCATCGCAATGGTGTAGCTGCCTTTGAGCTCATCAATCAGATCTTCAATGATCGAGGTCGCGATAGGGTCAAGCGCCGAACAAGGCTCATCCATCAAAATCACTTCAGGGTTAACCGCAATCGCACGAGCAATACACAAACGCTGTTGCTGGCCACCAGATAGTCCGGTGCCCGGTGCTGATAAGCGATCTTTGACTTCTTTCCACAAGCCAGCGCGGCGTAAGCTGGTTTCGACGACTTCGTCTAAGTCGGATTTGTTATCCACTAGGCCATGTAATTTAGGGCCATAGGCGATATTTTCATAAATCGATTTTGGAAAAGGATTAGGCTTTTGGAACACCATGCCAACTTGCGCGCGCAGCTGCACCACATCTAAGCTAGGGTGATAAATATCTTGCCCGTCCAAGGTAACTGAACCTTCAACACGAGCCGTGTCGATGGTGTCGTTCATACGATTTAAACAGCGTAAAAAGGTTGATTTACCACAACCAGAAGGGCCGATAAAGGCGACCACTTCATGCTCAATGATATCCATATTGATGCCGTGTAGCGCCTTGGTTTCACCATAGAAAACTTTCACATCACGCGCGGCCATTTTAATTTGTGTGGCTTGGGCTGGTTCTTTAGCGGTGCTCTTTACCTGTGGTATCACAAGGGAGTGTTTGTTCATAATAGCTTCACTTATCATCTTTATTACCACCGAGTTTCAAAGCGTCGACGCAACCAAATCGCCAGCGCATTTAAGCTAATCATTAGTGCTAACAATACGGTGATTGCAGCAGAGGTTCTTGCTTCAAAAAAGTTACGCAGTTCGTTACCCTGCCAGAGGAAAATCTGCACAGGAAGTGCGGTCGATTGATCAAGCGGTGTTGCCGGCACACTCGCGACAAACGAGCTCATGCCAATCAAGAGCAGTGGCGCAGTTTCACCTAATGCTTGCGCGATGCCTAAAATGGCCCCAGTCAAAATGCCCGGTAGTGCCAAAGGCAATACGTGATGGAAAACGGCTTGAGTTTTGGACGCGCCGATACCCAGAGCTGCTTGGCGAATCGATGGTGGTATCGCTTTCAAAGTTGAGCGAGTAGCAATGATCACGGTGGGTAGTGTCATTAGTGTTAATACCAAACCACCGACAAATGGTGCCGAAAGCGGTAACTTAAACCACAAAATAAACACTGAAGCCCCCAGTAAACCAAACACGATAGAGGGCACTGCCGCTAGGTTGTTGATGTTCACTTCAATCAAATCGGTGAGTTTATTTTTGGGTGCAAACTCTTCCAGATAAATCGCTGATGCGACGCCAATTGGAACGGCTAAGAGCATGACAATTAGCATCATAAACACCGACCCCATAAACGCCCCCGCTAAGCCAGCCGAAGCTAATGAGCTGCGAGAATCGACGTTCATAAACAGCGCTGTACTGAATTTGTTTTGGATAACGCCACGTTCAGCGAGCTCATCCGCCCACGCGCGGGTACGAGCACTCAACTGCTGACGAGAGTCGGGTAGATCACGGTCGATGTTGCCTTTCAACCACACATCGACGTTGGCTTCCGCCAGTAAATCAAGACGTAAGGTTTGGCCGACCAGTGAAGGATCATTGACTATCATATCGCGCAAAGCAAAACGCTCGCCGCTGGTGATCAATTTGATCGCATCACGCTGGTAGCGAGTCGCTTCAGGGATTTCGTTGGCCAAACTGTTGACAATAATACGGTTGAAATTAACCATGCCGACGCTGCTTTGCCATGTGAGCATGCGTTGATTGAACTGCGCCGGGCTCTCATCACTTTGTTGGATGGGTTTGGGCTCTATTTTCACGACATCGGGGTCAAAGTAGACATCCAAGGTCACTGTCGCTTGCCAAAAGGCTGGAATACCTTTGGAAAGAATCGAAGTGAATAGTATCGCCACAAAACTTAACGCTAAGGCAACCGCGCCAATACCTAAAGCTCTAAAGCGGCGTTCACTGTTGTGACGTTTTTTCAGCGAGCGAGCAATGCGCAGTTTTGTTTCATTACGTTGCGCATAGGCATCGTCATCTTGAAGGTTAGTCATTTGAATGCTGTTGTCCATGGCGTTACTCATACTGTTCACGGTACTTACGTACGATAACGAGCGCGATCACATTAAGGCATAGCGTGATCACAAACAGGGTTAAACCAAGTGCAAAGGCCACTAAGGATTGTGGGCTAGCAAAATCGGTATCGCCGGTCAGTTGGTTGACGATGGTAACCGTCATAGTAGAGACAGCCTCGAATGGGTTGGCTGTTAATACTGGGCTATTTCCGGCAGCGAGAACCACAATCATGGTTTCACCAATCGCCCGGCTGGCGGCGAGCAAAACTGCACCAGTCACGCCAGGTAGCGCGGCAGGTAGAACCACTTTGCGAATGGTCTCTGATTTGGTTGCGCCAAGGCCAAGCGAGCCATCTCTTAGTGTTTTGGGCACTTGAGTAAGAATGTCGTCGGATAGAGAGGAAATAAAGGGAATCACCATTAAGCCCATCACAATCCCCGCGGTTAGAGCGGAGGTGGCACGAATATCGATATGGAGCCACTGTCCCAATTCGCTCAGAAAGGGGCCAACGGTGATTAAAGCAAAAAAACCATAGACGATGGTGGGAATACCCGCGAGCACTTCAATCATCGGTTTGGCTATCGAGCGAATGCGACTTGGTGCATATTCAGCTAGATAAATGGCGCACATCAGGCCAATAGGAATAGCGACGATTAAGGCAATCAATGCAATTAAAAAGGTTCCTGCCAGTAATGGCAACATACCAAAGCCAGTTTGGTTCTCTGTACCTACTGTTGAGAAACGAGGGTTCCATGTGGTGCCGAAGAAAAATTCGCTCGGGCTAACAAAACTAAAGAAACGTAACGCTTCTCCAACCATAGAAAGAACAATGCCTACTGTGGTTAAAATCGCCACACCAGAACACAGAATCAGTAGTATATGCAGTGCACGTTCGACGGTGTTGCGTGCCCGAAGATCAGGGCGAATTTGTCGAGTGCTGAAGACTAATCCGGCCGCGGCAACCGTTGCCATCAAACCAGTGAGTAATAAATAGCTGCGTTGTTCTAACTGCTTTAAGTAGTCTGCGGCGGTAATTTCTTGAGGAGAAAAGCTATCGAGTACAGCGAAACCGCTGGCGATATTATGCAGTTTATTCATCAGTACGTGAGCACCCTCCACGGCCGTTGGCTGCAGATCCGTAGGAAGGCTATCAACCACCATTTGCTGAATCAGTATGGGAGAACATAGGCTCCATACTATCCAAATTAACAAAGCAGGAACCACACACCAAAGCAGGGTTAGCATGCCGTGATAAACAGGGCGAGAGTGTAAACGCTGAGTTCCAGCATTGGTTGATGCTACTTTTTTACTGCGCGTCAGCCCTAAGTGGTAAGCCAGTGCCATTACCGCCAGTAGTACCACCATCAGCATCAGATTATTCATTGTTATTCTTACCTTATTAAAGCGTTAGCTTGAGCCGAAAACACTGGCCCAAGCTAATCAGAGAGCCTTAAAGGAGTTTGCGATTTTTAATGTTTTGCGACACCTGGGCGCGCTCTTTATCATCCATTGGGATAAGGCCTGCCGCTTCAAGTTGGCTACCCGTTGCGCCCATTTGTTCGCTCACAAAAAACTGTGCGTATTCGAGGATTCCCGGTACTACACCGACATGAGCATTCTTGATGTAGAAGAACAGTGGGCGAGAAACTGGGTATTGCCCGCTGCCAATGGTATCTAAGCTTGGGGTTACGCCGTTAACGGTCGCCACTTTCAAGCGGTCACGGTTTTGGTCGTAGAAGCTTAGGCCAAATACACCAAGCGCATTTTTCTGAGCATCAAGACGAGCGAGGGTTTCGGTATAATCGCCAGCGACTTCAACTACGCGACCATCGGTGCGAATCGCATTACAGAAGTTGCCTTTGGCTTTTTTGTCCATCGCTTTGACTTCGGCAAAAGTCTCACAACCTGGGTGAACGACTTTCTCTTCGTACACTTCACGCGTGCCGTGATTAGAACCTGGTATCACAAGCAGAATTTCTTGGTCAGGAAGAGAGGCGTCAATTTGCTTCCAGTTGGTGTAAGGGTTTGACACCATTTTGCCATTCTGCGGAATTTGTGCTGCACCCGCTTTAAACACATGCTCTGGCTTAAGGGCAAAAGTGCCACTGTCGGTACGAGATGCGAACACAATGCCGTCATAGCCGACTTTGACTTCAATGATTTCTGTCACGCCATTCGCGCGGCAGCTTTCCACTTCAGAAGATTTAATGGCGCGTGAGGCGTTAGCAATATCGATGGTATTGACACCGACACCTTGACAGAACTGGCGTAAACCGCCACTTGAACCACCGGAACCGACCACTGGCGTGTTAAATTGTGGGAAGGTTTGGCCGAACTCTTCTGCAACGATAGAAGAAAATGGTAAAACGGTTGAAGAGCCAGCGATTTGGATCGTATCACGTGCCATTGCTGGGGCAGAGATCGCGGTTGCGATGGTTGAAGCAAGCAAAAGCGCATTGCGTCCGAACTTCATAATATTTCCCTCATTAAATTTCATAACCGTAGACTGTTTTGAAAAGTCTTCCGTAAGCAGCTTTGTATTGTTTAGCTAGGTAAATTCTGAGAGGACAATGTGACAATAAAATAGACTTTATGTGACAAATTTATGAC
>NZ_NDIM01000283.1:0-8254 GCF_002241375.1 Vibrio sp. V19_P1S1T109
GCAAGCAAGGTTAGGAGCGCGGCGGTAAAAAACGATCTCATTGGGCTTTTCTCAACATCTTAATTCAGTGTAAACGTGGAAAAGGGCTCATCTGAGCCCTTGGATTTTTCATCTTATTATTAGAATTCGTGATCTGCAGTATCTGGATTGAGGTTATCAATCCCAATCACTGAAGCGGTACGTTCTATCGAAGCGGTTTGAGCCACTAAAGCCATAATGGCTCCATTGACTATCGCGTTGCCTTGGGGGTTATTAGCCGCGATCAATTGATCGAAATGCTGATTATCTTTTTCAGCCGACGTCACTAATTTACCGACTTCAGCACGCGCACTGTCAAACTGCTTCTGAATCTCTTTGGCTGCTTGTGCATCCTTTTGTGCTACTAAATCATTCAGGCTTGGGCCTGTTAGTACCTTTCCGTCTTGACGCTGGTAAGAACCCGTATAAAGGTTGTAAATACCTTGTTCATTGTAGTAATGAGAGTTATGGGTATTATCTGAGAAACAATCGTGCTCATCTTCAGTCGAGTTTGCTTCTAGCGCCACTTTCATACGCTCGCCCGCTAATTCGCCCAGTGATAAAGACCCCATACCAAATAACATCTTACGCAAACCATTGTCTGCTGATTCCGCAAGCAATTCATGACGGTAATTGGCTTTTTCATCCGCAGACCACTGTTTTTCCATCCATGCCAAATCTTGCACGAGCAGCTGAGCTGCCGCTTTTAAGTATTGAGCACGGCGATCACAATTGTTATTGGTGCATTCGCTACCCACGACAAAATCCGTGTAAGCACGAGCACCGGCTCCCGCATTGGTGCCATTTAAATCTTGGCCCCACAGTAGGAACTCAATGGCATGATAACCTGAAGCGACGTTAGCTTCAGAGCCACCAATTTCGTTTAAGCTGGCAATCAGCTCTGGTGTGATAGTGGAGACATCAATCGTTGTCGCACCAATTTTCAACGTTTGGTTGGCAATGATGTTAGCGCTGGCGCCTTCATTGCCCAGTTCATATTGGTAATCAGTAGCGACGTAGTCAATCAGCCCTTCATCAAGAGGCCAAGCATTGAGTTGCCCTTCCCAATCGTCAACAACGGCATTGCCAAAACGGAAGACTTCGGACTGCTGGTAAGGCACTCGCGATGCTAACCACGCTTGTTTCACCTCTTCCAATTTAGCCGCCGAGGGAGTCATCAAGAACTGATCGATTGATTTTTCTAATGATTGAGCGGTCGTCAGCGAATCAGCAAACACGGCATGGGCAATATTGGCATAATGTTCAACCACCTGCTCCTTAGTGACGGTAGCCGCAAATGACGCACTACTTGCGATGGCAAGTGAGGCAGCAATTGACTGAATAAGAAGCGTGTTAACTTTCATGGGAGCATCCTTGTTGAGGCGATTTGAGCGTTATTTTATGGTAGTGCTAATTATTATCATTTGCACTTTTAGTCGCCGATAATACAAATTATCCATTTTTTTGCAAGGTAAAAACGCCAAAAACCTCACCGAAATGAGGTTTTTGGCTGTCATCTATAAGTCTGAATTATAGTTTTAAGTTGTGTTTGCCATGGGAAACTTTGGCCTTGAGGTAATTTTCATTACCCGACTTAATATGTGCCGCGGTATTCACGACCTCTACAATTTCAATACCATGCTCCTTCAGCTCACGACTTTTTTTAGGGTTATTAGTGACTAAACGAATCTTGGTCACATTTAACGCTTTCAACATCTGCGCCGCTTCAGTGAAATCACGCAAGTCGTCACCAAAGCCAAGATGATTGTTGGCTTCATAGGTATTCATCCCCGCACTTTGTAAGCGATAGGCATCAATTTTGTTGTACAGACCAATGCCTCGACCTTCTTGACGCAAATAGAGGATAATGCCGCCAACTTCGCCCATTTTATTAATGGTTTCTTCTAATTGTTCACCACAATCACAGCGTGATGAGTGAAAAACATCGCCCGTTAAACACTCTGAATGCATACGGACTAAAGGAGTTTCCTGAGTAACATCAGCGGATTTAAAAATGACCGCAACATGTTCTTTGTCTGTTTTCAGTCCTCTAAAAGAGAGTATTTCGGCGTCAATATTGCTTTTTAGACCGACTTTGAAATCCACTCTGGCTCGTACTTCCGCCATATCTACACTCACTTGAATAATTGCTTGTTGCAATGCTGAATTGATTTGCATTCGAATTGACCCATTGATGACCTAACTATGGGGATAGATACTCCCCTTTTCAATAAAAAGATCACTTGCTGAGAAATGTTATAATATAACAATTTTCAGCAATCAAAAGAAAAAATCTCACCACTTCACGTTATCTTGTTCAGTTCAAAGACAAAACACGTTGATTATTAGACTATATTCCATAGTCAGGACTCACACTCAACATCCAAAATAAGGAAAAATCATGCTGATAGGTTTCGACATTGGTGGCACCAAAATTGAAATTTGCATACTGGATAAATCAGGAAACACCCTATTTAAACACCGAACCCCTACCCCACATGAGTACGAGCTTTTTCTAAGCACCTTATGTCAACTGGTTGCAATGGCCGAAAGCGAAACTCAAACTCACTGCCAAATCGGGATTGGACTTCCCGGAGCCATCAGCCCAGCGACAGGGCTTATCAAAAATGCCAATTGCACTTTTTTAAATGGTCGAGATTTAAAAGCCGATCTGTGCGCTCGCCTGCAACGCAATGTTGTTATTGCCAATGATGCCAATTGCTTTGCGCTGTCTGAAGCGGTCGATGGTGCCGCCAAAGATGGTAACGTAGTCTTTGGCGCGATTTTGGGCACAGGTTGCGGCGGCGGTATTGTAATCAACAAGCAGGTATTGGTCGGTGCGAACGCCGTATGCGGTGAGTGGGGGCACAATCCGCTGCCAAGTTTTACCAATGAACGTGATGGACCTAATCGCCACTGTTATTGCGGACGCGATAACTGCATTGAACTCTTTATCTCCGGTTCTGGCTTAACAAAGAGTGCTCAGTTGATTGGTCAACAAGAGTGGAATGCAGCCGAAATAATCACTCGCCACCAGCAGCAAGACCCACAAGCAACAAAGCTTTACCAACAATTGATTGATCAAATGGCGCGCAGCTTTGCTTGCATCGTCAATGTGTTGGATCCTGATGTGATAGTGCTTGGCGGAGGATTATCAAACGTAGCATCGCTGTATGTTGATCTGCCTCGGGCAACAGCGAACTACGTTTTTTCTGATAGTGCACAGATTGTGTTTACCCAAGCGAAATATGGTGACAGCAGCGGCATCCGTGGTGCAGCTTGGCTAGGTTTGAACTAGCAGAAAGTGATTAAAGTCACAAATTTAGTCATCGGAAAATTAAGTAAAGCAAGTGTTTTACATATTAAATGACTGATATTTAAAACATACACTCCTAATTCTGTTTATATTTCACATCAACACACAAATACAAATGATAGTAATTACCATTTAGATCCAATATCATTGCGCACAGCTTAAATCTGTTATTGATGAATAAGGTAATAACTCAGATGTACACTAAAACACTACTATCAGCCTCCATATTGCTAGCGCTTTCCCCTGCTGCTCTCGCAGAAGAAGTTTCTCGATTCGATGAGGTTGTTGTTTCGGCAACGCGAACTTCTCAAACCATCGAAAATACCGCCGCTTCTGTTGCTGTCGTTTCGAGCAAAGACATTGAAGCCAATATGGCAAAAGATGTCGCAGCTATCCTTGAATATACCCCTGGAGTTTCAACCAATAGCTCATCTCGCCAAGGTGTACAGACCATCAATATTCGCGGCGTAGAAGGTAATCGAATCAAAATTATGGTTGATGGAGTCACACAAGGACAAGCATTCGACGGAGGTCCTTACTCTTTTGTCAATTCGAGCGCTATCAGTATCGATCCCGATATGGTGAAGAGTGTTGAAGTCATCAAAGGTGCGGCGTCAAGCCTTCACGGCAGTGATGCCATTGGCGGTGTCGTCGCTTTTGACACCAAAGATCCTCGTGATTTCCTAAAAGGAGACGCAACCACAGGCGGACAAGCAAAGCTTTCCTACTCTTCAGAAGATAAATCTTTCAGTGAACATATTGCCATTGCAAATAAAAGTGGCAATTTAGAGACCTTGGTCGCCTATACTCGCCGTGATGGACAAGAGCAACAAAATTTTGCCGATCGTAAAGAAAATTATTCGATAGAGAGTCAAGATAGTGCAAAAAATGACTTGCTACTTAAGCTCCAATATCAACTGAGCGATGCTCACCGTTTGGAGTTCTTTGGTGAAGCACTGCATAACAAAACAGATTCTGATATCGCTCATTCCAGTTACAAAAACTATCATGGTCAAGATACAACGAAACAGTATCGCCTTGGCATCAAACACATTTGGCTAGCTGACTCTGCCATCGCAGACACCATTACTAGCCGAGCATCTTGGCAAAGCAAAGAAGATAACGGCTTAACGCACCGTTTTCAGCCAGCATCGTCAGGAAGGCCTCCTTACACTCCAGCCAATGCGGACAACCAACAAACCAAAGATTACTTCTATAATGAAGATAAAATTGAATTAGAAACGCAACTGGATAAGTTAGTTACCTTAGGCCAAACCGAGCATAACTTTATTTATGGTTTAAGTTTTGCCAGTAGCGATATTTCAAATACCAATACAGAACTCAACTCGGATCCTGCCACGCCAAATCAAGTTTTGGTTTATACACCGGATGCTACAGACCAAAAAATCGGCCTCTTTGTTCAAGATGAGATCACCCTTTTGAGCGGTAATTTGATTGTCACACCAGGCCTTCGTTATGATTCATTTAGCACCGATCCCGGTGGTAGCACCACAGAACCCCTCGTTAAATTTGACGATTCAGCACTCACCAGCCGTCTTGGTGCACTGTACCGCATCAATAATCAACATTCGGTATTTGCTCAAGTCAGCCAAGGTTTCCGTGCCCCTAACTTTACTGAGCTGTACTACACGTATGACAACATTGCTCACAATTATGTGAACGATCCAAACCCATACCTTAAGTCAGAAAAAAGCTTGGCCTATGAATTGGGTTATCGTCACAATACAAACTCCTCGGCAACTGAAATTTCTGCATTTTATAGCGATTATGATGATTTCATTGAACAAGTCATAACAAAGAAAGAGAACAAGATAGAGCACTACTCTTATGTCAACTTAAGTGAAGCGACGATCAAAGGAATTGAATTATCAAATCAATTAAAATTGGATCAGTTAATTGGAGCCCCGAATGGTATATCAACACGCCTAGCGGCAAGTTATAGCAAAGGTGAAGATGGTAACGGACGCCCATTGAACAGCGTAAACCCATGGAATGTTGCCGCAGCACTAAATTATGATGATGACAGTACCACTTGGGGTACTAGCCTGAAGTTAAATTATACTGCAGCGAAGTCAGCCGGTAATATCAACCGTGATAAGCTTAATAGCGGTACAGAAAACCAAGTTGAACTGCCGAGTGCGACCATTGTCGATATCACCGCTTACTTTAAACCAATGCAAGATGTCACGATTACTGCGGGCATATTTAACTTAACCGACAAAGAGTACTACCGTTGGAATGATATCCGCGGTAAAACAAGCTTAGATAACGACGACTCTCAAGCTGAGCGTAACTATGCTATTACCGCTAAATATGAGTTTTAGCGATTAAACCATTATTCACAAAGCCAGCGTTATGCTGGCTTTGTTGTTCCATGAACTCCTCAATAAAAAAGGCTAGATAACTAGCCTTTTCTTACAATGTCCAATGTATCTTGAGCGATTAAGATTACGCGTTGGAAATTTTCTTATGCCCTTCATCAAGGTGCACAAAATCAACCATGTCATCACCAGACACTTGATACGCCTGGCCAAAGCCTTTCACATAAAGACCTTTTTCTACTTTCAACTGGAATAAAGCAAAGTCTTGCAGCTGGCTTAAGCCGTCAATGATCTCGCCAAAACGAGCTTGCATTTGACCAATGACTTGCTGCCATAATGCCGTTTCACGTGGTACGACACTCGCAACGGCGTCAAACGTCAGCCGTTGACGGGCAAAAATCTGTTTTGATGAGCCTTCGTCTGCAATCATCATCAAGGAGACGTGCGGGTTCACCTCCAAGTTACGCGCATGACGAGCGATGTGCGAAATCAGCACAAAGTAACCTTCTTGGTTTTGTACAAATGGCGCGTAACTCACATTCGGACGGCCTTCCGCGTCCACTGTAGCCAATTGCAATGTACGGCGTTCTTGACGAAACTCTTGGATTTCAGGTTCCAATCGTCCTTGTAATCGCTCTTGTTTGATCTGCTGATCCATGACTTTCTCCTCGACCCTTTCGCATTGCGTTCAGGGCTTATCGTTATATCAATATTATTGGTTGGAATGAACGTCTTGTTGTAGTGCTTTAAAACGTGCGACTTGCTCTGCAATCAGTTCGCGCTTTTCATCTCGGCCTAGATAAATTTTAAAAATGTTATCGCCTTGCTCACTAAAGAAACCAAAGTAATGACTTTCACGTCCCATAAAAGGCTTGCTGACTAAAGCAACGTGTTGGATGGATTCCAACTTTAAGTGGCCGTGTAACTCGCCCTCTTTACCCATCAAGTTATAATAGCCACGAGCCAACTTCCCTTTTGGAAAAGGTGCTTTCACTTCAAATATAGAGCCAAAAGAGTGGACAATCGTTGTGACCATTCCCCAATCCGCTAATGATTCCAACAGCGATTGAGCCTGAGCACCATCAACAATCGCAGCCATCTCTTTAGGCAATGCCTGCACCACTTCAAATTCAGTCACATTCAACTCTTGCGCCATCGCTGCCGGCAATAAGGTCGGTTGTTGCTCTAATAAAGAGGCCACTTTCTGTTCAAGTAAATCCATATTCATTTCCAGTTTGCTATCAGTGTTGAATCACTGTGTGTTAAATCCGTGCGTTCCGTAAATTCGTTATGTAAAACTTTAATGCATGATTGCGCCAAACTTACGGCCCAAAATCCACCCGCCAAAGTGGAGACTAGATAATCCTCTTCTAGTTTAACTAAACCTGCCTGCTGCCAATGCTGAAGCAGCGGCGTTAGGTAGTCAAAGCAATCCAATCCCATAAACTTGGGTAAGGCTTTACGCGCTAACACGCCCCGGTCAAAGCCTGATTTAATCGCGGCAAAGACAGGCTCTAGTGCGTGTTGTTTCATCATCATGGCGAGCGGAGGCTGTTGCTGTTTCATCGCTTCCATATACGCTTCAAGACTGCGATGCTGCATCATGCTGTATCCACCAATATTACCTCCTGCGCCGCAACCTACTGGCAACACCTCTGCAAAGGTTTTTGCTAGGCTGTTGTATTGGCTGCGCTCTCGGTTATCTTTCGCCCAATGGTTGACACTCAGCGATTTGAAATGGTGTTTGGCAAAAAATTGAACGCCAATTTGGTACATGCTGGCTTTGTCTGGTGTGGTAGCAGGCGCGGGTATTTTCCCTTTCTCAACCAAATTCAACATTGGTGCGCTACCTGAAACCAATAACTGATACAAATCGATACCCTGTGCCCCTGTGCTGACGAAGTCATGCAAATCTTGCTCGAAAACGTCCAAGGTTTGATAAGGCAAGCCATACAATAAGTCGAGAACAATGGGCGCTTCTTCTCTTTCACTCAAATTCGTGATGCGTTCTAACACGACTTCACGATCATCAAGACGTTTTGCACTGCGGCGAACTTGAGTATTAAAGCTTTGAATACCAAATGAAAACCGGTTGAATCCACCTTCAAGCGCACTCTCAAACATTTCATCACTGAAACGGTTAATGCGCCCTTCTAAAGTGATTTCACAATCATTTGATAATGGATATAGACGACGAATGCTTTGGCCTAACTGCTGTATTTGCTGCGCTGAGAGATCGGTCGGTGTGCCACCGCCAATATAAACCGCATGAAATAAACCAGATTGTGTCCAAGCCAATTGGGATTTTTGCTCAAGCTCAAGCATCAACGCTAAGAAGTAATCATCGACTAAACTTCGACTCGCGGCATTTTGAAAGAAGTTACAAAATGTGCAGCGTACTCGGCAAAAGGGAATATGGATGTATAAACAACGTTTATTGGCGCGCTCGCTGCTCTGCGACGTTAATTGTTGCCATAATCGAGGTTGCTGCTCCGCACCAATGGGAATTGCCACTCCTCCCGCATGAGCGGAATGTTTTTGACCAAAAGCAAAACGCAGTGGGTCGTCTGTTCTCGCC
>NZ_NDIM01000053.1:0-8253 GCF_002241375.1 Vibrio sp. V19_P1S1T109
GAATAAGCAGTGCAACCCATTACCGATGACACGGCCGTCACTTATGAATCTTTACAAGAGAATCACGCACTCTCCTTTTGGTTACGCTCTCGCCTGCTCGTTGCTCTTATCTGGATGCATTGCTTACAACAGTAAACCGAAAAATCCGCGCAGCTACCCACTACTGAGTGAGGCGATCTATTCTGAAGATGATCTTTCATTGGCAGACAACCCAAATATTATTCGCACGGCAATAGAGCAGAATCAATCGGTTACGATCAATGACATCAACGCGCTAACAAGCCAGTTACCTATTGTTTTTCCTGAATTAAATTTACACCTTGCGCAAGAACACTCATTTGATGTTCGCTTATTTCAAAGCGCAGTACAGCAACTTGTTGCTCAATTTGCTTGTGAATTGTACAGCAGCCAGCAAATGCCCGATTCGGTTCAAATGTGTGCAAACGATGGCCGTGTAACACCGAACAACTTAGGTTATTTGCCTTTCCAGCAAGGCAAGTATTCGGGTGAGCGCTTAACGGTTCATCGACATTCTCAACCGCAAGGTTCTCAATCGCACAGTGTAGCGGTTGATCTCTATCTTAAAAGCACATCGGAGCGACCACTGAGTTCAATATGGGGCTCGACGCATACTTTAGGGCGGTTCCATGGATCGCACTTTTCATCGGACAGTGTGGTACTCACCGTCTACTTCGAAGGGCATGTGTTAGATGAGCGTCATCAATGGCAAGCCCAATATCCCGAACCTTTGATCTTTTTCTTGCTGCTACCCAGTATCACGACCTTACTTCAACAAGGTAATGACGCCTCAGCCTCACAATTTGCCACTAATAACAGCCAATTGTTGCTTGTGAACAGTGAGACAAGACGCTAACGGATGCTTATCACACAACATAAAATAACGCCGTGAACTTTATGAACAAAAACGTTTTTATGCCCTATATTGTTTTTATCTACGCATTAGAGACAAACCCGTAACAGGTTATTAACTTAACGTATCTGCATTAGATCATTGATGCAGTCATGATAACAATGATAAGCACCCTATCTCCGCCTGTAGCATTCAATCACAAACGCTCCAAGGTAAAGATGAAGATGCGCCCTACATAAGGAACGTGAATATGTTTAAGCAGTTCAAACCAACCCTCACTGCATCCATTCTGGCTGCAACCTTTTCTATTAGCAGCTTCGCCGCTGATATTGAGAAACTTCACATTTTAGTACCCGGTGGCGCGGGTGGTGGTTGGGACATGACGGCTCGTGGTACAGGTGATGTACTGATGAAAACCGACATTGTCGGCAATGTGTCTTACCAAAACTTATCCGGTGGCGGTGGTGGTAAAGCGATTGCACACCTAATTGAAACCGCAGACCGCCAAGAAGATACCTTGATGGTCAATTCCACACCGATTGTGGTTCGTTCTTTATCCGGTGTTTTTCCACAATCCTTCCGCGATTTAACACCGATTGCCGCCACCGTTTCTGATTATGGCGCTATCGTTGCTGCGGGCGATTCAAAATACAAAACGTGGGAAGATGCGGTTGCCGATTTCAAAGACAACCCGCGTAAAGTGAAAGTCGCTGGCGGTTCTGCTCGTGGCAGTATGGATCACTTAGTCGCCGCAGCCGCTTTCAAAGGGCAAGGGTTGGATCCAAAAGAAGTTCGCTACATCGCCTATGACGCGGGTGGCAAAGCCATGGCGGCACTGCTTTCTGGTGAAACACAACTGCTTTCAACAGGCTTAGGTGAAGTGCTTGAAATGTCCAAGTCTGGCCAAGTGAAAATTTTGGCGATCACCGCCCCCAAACGTTTGGAATCTGCCCCGAATATTCCAACATTAACTGACTATGGCAACCCAACTGTATTTGCCAACTGGCGCGGCTTCTTCGCAGCCCCTGGGATCAGCCAAGAGAAGATTGATCAGTGGAACGCAGCACTAGCGAAAATGTACACCACCGATGAATGGAAAGTGGTACGCGACCGTAATGGTTGGATCGATAACTATCAAGCGGATAAAGAGTTTTACGCCTTCTTAGAAGCCCAAGAGAAAGAGATGGGTGATCTGATGCGTGAGCTCGGTTTCCTGAAGTAAGGTCGCTAAGGGGACAGTTCCTTGCCTTGTCCCCGCTAGCAACACTTTTGCCGTGTGCAGTTATGCTCAATACTCCTTTGTTTATCAGGCAAATATGGATAGGAAAACCTTCATATACCTATCCCTTTACCCTTAGTTAATCAATTCATTAACTCGCTGCTACACGGCTCTTTTCTCCCCTATTTCTACCATGGAGTTGGATATGTCGGATCTGCCAACCAAATTTTTCAGCAAAGAATATTTACTGTGCCGCGATCGCGTTGGCGCGTTGATCTTCCTTGTTCTTAGCCTTTGCTACGGCTATCAAACGACTCAAATACCGATGTTTCCCGGTGATGAATATGAACCGTTTAACGCCCAAACCTTGCCGACTCTGCTGACTTACGCTGGAATTGGCCTCTCTTTGTTGATGCTGGTGTTAGGGCAGCCCGATAAACAAAGTGGCGCAGTATTGCACTTCAACTGGAAATTGTTGATTGGTTTTTTAGTATTGATGGCGCTGTACGGACTTGGCCTAACCTATTTAGGCTTCGTACTGGCCACCAGTTTCTTTCTACTCGCTGGCTTTTATATTTTGGGTGAAAGACGCAAATCAGTGTTATTTGGTGCTTCTTTTCCCTTTGTCATTGCGTTTTATCTGCTGCTTACTCAAGGTTTGGACATCTACCTTGAGCCCGGCGTTATTTTCACACTCTGGTAGGAACTGATTATGTTAGATGGAATTTTACAAGGGCTTTCTACCGCCATGATGCCAATGAACATCTTCATGGTGATTGTGGGCTGTTTCGTCGGTACTTTTATCGGCATGTTACCCGGGCTTGGCCCGATTTCGGCCATCGCGTTGATGATCCCGATCACCTATGGCCTTGAACCATCTTCAGGTTTAATTTTAATGGCCGGCGTTTATTACGGCGCTATTTTTGGCGGCTCCACTTCCTCCATTTTGATTAATGCTCCCGGATGCTCAGCAACCGTGGTCACCGCGTTTGATGGCTACCCCATGGCGCAAAAAGGCCAAGCTGGTAAAGCGTTAGCCATCGCCGCTTACGCCTCTTTTACAGGCGGAACCTTGTCAGCGATTATGCTCTTGGTCGCAGCGCCTGCACTGGCCAGCGTGTCACTGAGTTTTCAATCCTCTGACTATTTTGCGTTGATGCTACTCGGTCTATCGGCGGTCGCTGCCTTTGCTGGAAAAGGACAAGTCCTTAAAGCATGGATGATGGTTGTTCTTGGCTTGATGCTCTCTACCGTTGGTATTGATAAAGGCGTAGGTGTGGAACGTTTTACCTTTGGCTTAACTGATTTAATGGACGGTTTTAGCTTCCTCTTGCTGGCGATGGCGACATTCGCTTTAGGCGAGACATTAATGGGTATTTTAAAACCAGAAAACGACACGCGTACAGATGAACAGAATAAAATCAGCAACTTGGGCAGTATGAAAATCACCAAAGCAGAATTTAAAGAAGCGGCTCCCGTTTCAATTCGTGCTTCCATTTTAGGTTTTTTCACTGGCGTGTTGCCCGGCGCTGGCGCAACCATCGCCGCATTTTTGAGTTATGGTATGGAGCGCAGCTTAGCGCCCAAAGATAAAAAAGAAGAGTTCGGTAAAGGGTCTTTGCGTGGGCTTGTTGCACCAGAGTCAGCCAATAACGCCGCCTCTAGCGGATCTTTTGTTCCGCTATTGACACTCGGCATTCCCGGCTCTGGCACCACAGCGATCATGCTTGGAGCCCTGCTCTCTTACGGCATTCAACCTGGCCCTCGTTTATTTGTTGATCACCCTGATGTCTTTTGGTCTGTCATCATCTCAATGTATCTCGGTAATATTGTACTTATCATCCTTAACTTGCCGCTTATTCCTTATATTTCAAGGCTATTGGCGGTACCGAGAACCGTATTGCTGCCGATGATTTTGTTCTTCTCAATCACCGGTGTTTATTTAGTTTCGTTTAACACTATGGATGTTTACGTAATGTTGATCGTCGCGATGGGGGCGATTGCTCTACGGTTAGCCAACTTCCCGCTGGCACCACTGCTGCTTGGCTTTATTTTGGGTGGATTAATGGAAGAGAACCTTCGCCGCGCGTTGATGATCAGCGATGGGGAGTTAAGCTTCTTGTGGGAACGTCCGATCACTTTCGTGTTTACCGTGCTTGCAGTGGTGATGTTGACTAGCCCACTTGTGGTGATGCTGGCGAACAAACTTCGCTCTTCACCGACCAAAGCCGTTGAATAACAAGAGATTGTATCAATAGAAACTCATCCAACCATACAAAGACCTAGCGAAAATGCTGGGTCTTTGCTTTACTATGCACTTCAAATTTTTCCAATGTCAGCGATTGTCATGTCGTTCATCGTACCTATCTAGGAGTCTCCATGACGGATAGACACTCTTTAATCATCGTTGAAGATGATCTAAAACTCAGAGAAATGTTAACAGAATACTTTGAAAGTCAAGATATTAGCGTCATTGCCCTTGCTGAAGGTGCCAAAGCGAGCGCGGTCATTTTAGAGCAACAACCAGATATCGTGTTACTGGATTTAATGCTACCCGGTGAAGATGGGCTGACAATTTGTAGACAGATCCGTCCTATGTACAACGGTAAGATATTGATGCTAACCGCCAGTGATGACGATTTTGATCACGTTGCAGCACTGGAAATTGGTGCCGATGATTTTGTGACAAAGCCGATTAAACCACGCGTCTTGCTTGCAAGAATGCGTATGCTACTGCGCAGAGTCGACAACGAGCCAATTCAAACCGCGAAAACCGTGCTTGAATTTGGGGCCTTATCTCTCAATCAATCTCGACATCTGTGTGAAATGAATGGTGAGGCCGTAGCGATGACCGACAGCGAATTCGACTTGCTGTGGCTACTGGCATCAACACCAGATCAAGTCCTATCACGGGATGTATTAACCAAAGCGTTACGCGGGATTGAATACGATGGGCTTGATAGAACCGTCGATAACAAGATTGTCATTTTGCGTAAAAAACTCGGTGATGACTCTTCCACACCGAAACGCATTATTACGGTCCGAGGGAAAGGATACCTTTTTGTACCAGACACGTGGTAATGACCACGTATTTTAGAAGAAACCTGTATGCGTCGTATCTACGTTGAATCTTTTGTTGGTTTATTGCTCTTTTTTTTAGCGACACTCATTACCATTGAACTGGTCGTTTACCAGCTTGGTACTGACTACGATTATGTACTTGAAGATTATCAAGCTGAAGCATTTCATGACTTGGTCACTCGTATTTATCAGCATGAAGGTGAAGCTAACACCTTAAATGTACTAAAAGAATATGCCGATAAAACACGACAACTGATAGAGACGCATACTGAAAAGACCTTACCCTCAGATGTGCGAGCGTTTTTCTTTACCACCGCCCCCAATGCCTACACCTACTACGATGATGATCGTTTTTTATGGTTGCGCCTTACGTCCACCTCACCAATTTACAGCTTTAAACCCGATGAAGAATCACCACTGAGGCAAGCCATTTTCTTCGCAGATAATCTCTCACTTTTGCTGCTTGTCGTCGGCTTTGCACTGTACTGTGTGTTGCTGATCTGGTTCATCAGTCGGCGAGTGCGTGAATTGGAAAAAGTGACCTTAGCCTTTGCCGCTGGTGATCTAACCGCTCGCGCCTCCATCAAAAGCGGCGATAAAGTCGGCTCTTTAAACAAAAGCTTTAACTACATGGCGAGCAAAATTTCCGCTTTGGTGCTCAGCAATAAAGCGCTGAGTAATGCCGTAGCTCATGAGTTACGCACCCCTATCTTTCGGATCCAATGGCAAGCAGAAATGTTGGCCGATGAATCTCTGACACCAAAACAAGCGGCGAAAGTCGCCAGTATCATCGAAGATACCGAAGAGATGGAAACGATGGTCGATGAACTTCTTTACTACGCGAAAGTTGAAAGGCCAGAAAACGAACTCAATATGCAGACAATTCAGCTCAATTACTGGCTCGAACCGATACTAGATAAATGGCGCAGCAACAGCGTAGTCGAGATCCAGTTGCTGCCATTAGCACAAGTCGCCACTTTACAGGTCGATCCATACCTTCTCAAAAGAGCTCTGGATAATTTATTGGGTAATGCTCAGAAATACGCCAAAAGCAAAATAGCCGTTGAAACCTCCGTGATCAACGCAGGTCAAGCAGTGCAAATTGATCTCCATGATGATGGAGAAGGGATTGACCCGCAGCACTGGCCATTCATTTTTGATGCTTTTTACAGCGCGGATCTCTCACGTGGAGAGCGACAATCAGGCTTCGGATTAGGCTTGGCCATCGTCAAACAGATCGTTTTACGCCACAACGGCCAAGTATCGGTGGCTAAAAGTGTGTTCGGAGGCGCTTGCTTTACTCTTGTACTACCCGTGGTGGGCGTTTAATATCAGGCCACTTAAGAGAATCAGTGAACTGACGTCATTGATTCTCTTTTTTAACATGAGGGTGCGGGGCGAAGGCTATTTTACGTCTACACGTAATTCACTCATGCCCATTGTCATAGTTATTCATTATTAGGTTGTTCATTTTATGAAACCAGGTCGTACGGGTATAAAGCGTCTGTTTTATGCCACAGGTTATTCAATACAAGGGCTGAAAGCCGCGTGGCTAAACGAAGCCGCTATTCGACAAGAAACTGTCACTTCAATTTTGTTGATTACCATTACTTTCTTTTTGCCTGTCACTAAAATTGAGCAAATCATGATGATTGGTTGCTTAGTCTTAGTTGTGATTGTGGAGTTGATGAATTCCGCCGTGGAAGCCGTGGTTGACCGCATCGGTAACGAATGGCACGAACTCAGTGGCCGCGCCAAAGACATCGGTTCAGCTGCCGTACTGATCGCGTTGATATTTTCAGCATTCACATGGATGTTTATTCTGTGGCCTTATTACTTTTAGCGTATCATTTTGGCGCGCGTTAATGGCTCATTGCTTTATAACGGCCAACCAGTTGTAAAAAAGCCAGCAGAATCATAGAACAAACGACTGCTGGCTATCTCGATTTAGGAATGGTTTGGATAATCTGTATATCCCTTAGTACCTCCACCAAATAAGCAACTTGGATCAAATGCCGATAATGTACGGTTCATTTTCAAACGCTCGACTAAGTCTGGATTCGCAATAAAGGGACGCCCAAATGCGACTAAGTCAGCGTAGCCGTTTTCCAAGATTTGGTTTGCTCGCTCAACGTCATATCGGCCTGCAACAATAATGGTATTGGTGAACAGCTCACGTAAATGTCGGCGAAAATCTTCAGGGATTTGTGGAGCATCATCCCAATCAGCTTCTGACAAATGCAGATACGCAATACCGAGTTTCTGTAATTGCTCCGCCGCTTGTAAAATCGTTGGGACGATATCTGAGCAGTTCATATCTTTAAATGTGATGTAAGGCGCCAAGCGAACTCCAACTTTGTCAGCGCCAACCTTATCAATGATTGCACTCACAACTTCCATAAGAAAACGTAAGCGGTTTTCTCTGCTGCCACCATATTGATCAGTGCGATGATTCGAATTGGTTCGCAAAAACTGATCGATCAAATAGCCATTACCACCATGAATTTCGACGCCATCAAAGCCAGCCGCAATCGCATTGTGTGCAGCATTAGCAAAATCGCGTACCACTTGGTTAATCTCTTGCAATGTCATTGCTCTTGGTTCAACGCATTCCATCATCTCACCGGCACTCCCCGGCTGTGCAATCCAGACTTTGGTATCGACTGGAGCAATAGCTGAAGGAGCCATCGGCTTTTTACCTTGTTGAAAAACAGGATGCGATACTCGCCCTACATGCCATAGCTGATTCACTATTTTTCCTCCGCGATCATGCACGGCTTGAGTGACCTGCTGCCAACCCACTATTTGTTCTGGCGTGTATATGCCAGGAGTAAATGAGTATCCTTGGCTATCGTCTGATATTTGTGTTGCTTCAGTAATAATCAGACCAGCACTCGCTCGCTGAGCATAATATTGCGCCATGATGTCGTTGGGAACATTACCCGGTTGACTTGTCCGAGCACGCGTCATCGGGGCCATTACCAGCCGGTTATTCAAAGAAAGTGGACCGATTTGTATCGGGGAAAATAAGCTACTCATCATTCAATCGCTCTGTATTGGGTTGTTATCCATAGGCTATAAC
>NZ_NDIM01000251.1:0-8205 GCF_002241375.1 Vibrio sp. V19_P1S1T109
GTCATCAGAGAACCAGCCTTCCACATGACCATCGATAGAGATGCCGTTGTCATCCCAAAACGCAATCAGTTTGCCAAGGCCCAGTGTGCCGGCCAGAGAACACGCCTCGTGCGAGATGCCTTCCATCAAACAGCCATCACCCATGAATACATAAGTGAAGTGGTCAACAATGTCGTGACCCGGTTTGTTGAACTGCGCCGCCAGTGCTTTTTCAGCCATCGCCATGCCGACCGCATTGGTAATACCTTGGCCTAGTGGGCCCGTGGTGGTTTCAATGCCCGGCGCGTAACCGTATTCTGGGTGACCTGGTGTTTTTGAGTGCAATTGACGGAAGTTTTTCAAATCATCAATCGACAGCGCGTAACCGCTCAGGTGCAATAAAGAGTAAATCAGCATTGAGCCGTGGCCGTTTGACAGCACAAAACGGTCGCGGTCAGCCCATTGTGGGTTTTGTGGGTTATGGTTTAAGTGGCTACGCCAAAGCACTTCAGCGATATCCGCCATACCCATCGGTGCACCAGGGTGACCAGAGTTAGCTTGTTGAACACCGTCCATACTAAGAGCACGGATGGCATTGGCTAATTGTTTACGTTCCATAATAATTACCGACAAATAATAGAGTTAGAAAGGAAAGGGGAACGTTAATCGTTCCCCAAATTTTAATTCGTAAGTGGATTACAACTTGGCTGCAATCATGACTTCAAGTTTGCCTTGGTCAATGGCAAAGTTACGGATGCCTTCCGCTAATTTTTCTACGGCCATTGGGTCTTGGTTATGTTCCCATAGGAACTCTGCATGGGTCATTGCTGCAGGGCGTTCTTTGTTACCTTGAGAGTCAACCAGTTTTTCAACCACTTCACCTTCAGCTGCTTCGAGTTCTGCCAGTAAAGAAGGGGCAATAGTCAAACGATCACAGCCTGCTAACTCTAAAATTTCACCGATATTACGGAAGCTTGCGCCCATCACGACTGTCTTGTAGCCATGTTCTTTGTAGTAATTGTAAATAGCAGTCACGGACAATACACCAGGATCTTCTTGCGGTGCAAAATCACGGCCTTCTTTGGCTTTATACCAATCCATAATACGGCCGACGAATGGAGAAATCAGGAATACGCCTGCTTCTGCACACGCGCGTGCTTGAGCAAAGGAGAATAATAGAGTCAGGTTACAGTTGATGCCTTCTTTTTCAAGGATCTCTGCTGCGCGAATACCTTCCCAGGTTGAAGCCAGTTTGATCAAAATACGGTCGTTAGTAATGCCAGCATCGTTGTACATTTTGATCAGTTGGCGCGCTTTTGTCACGCTACCTTCCATATCATAAGAGAGGCGAGCATCGACCTCGGTAGAAATACGCCCTGGAATCGTTTTTAAGATCTCTTTACCGATATTGACAGCAAGCATGTCACAAGTATCTTGAACTTGTTGAGCCTTGTCTGAGCTCTGTGTTTTTGCGTATGCGATAGAAGCATCAATCAGTGGCGCGTATTCTGCAATTTGAGCCGCTTTAAGAATGAGAGATGGGTTAGTGGTCGCATCTTCTGGTTGGTATTTTTTGATTGCGTCAATTTCACCAGTGTCAGCAACAACAGTCGTCATTTTACGAAGTTGCTCTAATTTATTGCTCATATCGATCATCCTATTTCTTTGGGCCAAGCCAGATTTTGAGTTTGCTGGGCATTTGCAAGCGGGTTAGCAATCACATAGTCATGTCTTACACATGCCAGAAAAGCTAACTCAATTATTTCCAGCGACCGAACATTTGCGTTGAACATTTGCTCGATCGTTGAGTAAATGATGTAGCCATATTTATCTTATCCACTGGGAAAGTCAATCGCTGTTCTGAGGTTATAGTGATATCAATCAACTATTTTTTTGTGAATTAATCTAAGTGCTGATAAATAAACGTTTGCTTAGATTTATCAAGGGTTGAAAGCGAACGTTACTGTGCATTGATTAGAGTGAGAAAATGTAATTTCCGTGAGCAAATGTTGCAAAGTAAATGAGGCTTAACCTATGCTAGGTCAATGAGCAAATGCTCAATTGTCGTTATTCTGCGCACAATATTGACGATGAGATCCCGTATGACCACTCCCAATCAAGACATTTCTATCGAAAATACTGACTTATTAACTGAAATTTCAGTGGCTTATTACCAAGATGGTGCAACTCAAGAAGAGATTTCGAAAAAGTTTTCTCTTTCACGAGCCAAAGTAGGACGAATGCTTAAACAGGCACGCGATGAAGGGATTGTCGAAATTACGGTGAAATATCACCCTGTTTTTAGTGCCAAAATTGAGCAGCGACTGATTGAACGCTTTGGCGTAAAACGTGCGCTGGTTGCTCTTGACCAACCTAGCGAAGAGTTGCAGCGCCAACAAGTGGCGGGGTTGGTTTCCAATTACCTGACCAGTACGCTAAAAAACGGCATGGTTGTGACCGTTGGTCAAGGCCGAAATGTATCGGCCGTGGCGCATCATATTGGCGTGATCACACCGCGAGAGTGTAAGTTTGTCTGTAGTATTGGTGGCATTCACCCAAGAGGTGGGATGTTTAATGCAGATCATATCTGTCGACAACTGGCCAAAAAATATGGTGGAAGCTCTGAAACGCTTTATGCGCCTGCCTATGCTGAAAATCGCGAACAAAAATTAGCGTTTATGCAAAATGCAACCGTCAAACAAACCTTAGATTTAGCACGTAAGGCAGACATTGCGTTAGTGGGTATCGGGGATATGAGTGAAAACAGCTACATGGTCGATCTCGGTTGGTTTACCGCCGATGAAGTGGTGCAGTCGCGTTTACAGCAAGGTGTGGTGGGGGATTTCGCTGGTTATGATTTTTTTGATATCCACGGTAAAGCTGCCAATACGGTGATGAGCGATCGTGTGATTGGCTTAGGGATTGACGAATTTCGACCGATTGCTGAGGTGATCGCTATCGCGGCGGAAAACAGCAAACCTTTAGCGCTGCTTGGGGCGCTACGCACCGGTGCAATTGATGTGATTGCCACCAGCGTAAGCAACGCGTTAACGGTACTGAATTTAGATGAGCAGATGAAAACCGTCACAGAATCGTCAGTTTGAATTTAACCTATATAATCCTTATGACATGAATCAATCCCCACGACGGTGGGGATTGATTCAGAGACTAAAGCTCAATAGGCAGCTCAGTGCGCTGCCCCCATTCTGTCCACGAACCATCGTAAACGCACAGTTTTTCGTAGCCGCAAATTTGCGCAGCCAGCAGCACAATACAGGCGGTTACGCCTGAGCCACAACTGAAAATGTATTGCTCTTTTCCAGCAGCCAGCGTCGCTTGCATAATAGGTTGTAGATCTTGCGGTGATTTAAGCTTATGCCCATTCATCAACTCTGTAAAAGGTAAGCAAATAGAGTGAGGAATATGGCCGCTACGTACGCCTTCTCTTGGTTCTTTCACTTGACCCAAAAAACGGGCTTGTGAACGTGCATCAACAGTTAAGCTCTCTGGGTTCTCTATTTGTGCAAGCACATAGTCTGCGTTCACAAAATAGCGAGGATCGAGCGTGCCATGGAAGTTTCCGTGTTTAAAGGCATGTGTGTACTCTTTTACAACGGGTAAACCTTGGCGTTTCCATTCGGTTAATCCACCATCAAGAACGTATACCGACACATGTCCCATCGCTTTGAGCATCCACCATGCCCTCGGTGATGCAAACGTCCCGCTATTGTCATAGACAACGACGATCGAATCGTGGTTTAAACCGATCGATTGTGCTAATTGGTTAAAGCGATCTTCACTAGGCATCATATGAGGTAGTGGCGATTGTAGGTCACAAAATTCACCATCATAATCAAAGCGGCGAGCGCCGGGAATGTTATGCAGAGTATCTTTCTCAGTTTCACTGGGAATTTGGAATTCAATACTGCAATCAAGAATAACGGTGCGCGGGTCGCCTAACTTTTGTGCTAGCCATTGGGGGGAGACGAGTGGTGACATGAGTTTAACTCTCCTATTGTGTGGGCTGATGCGGTGGACGAACGAGAAAGACATTATTGAGTCTTTGTCGTTCATTTACTGGCAAGTCTGGCAGTGAGCGAGTTTGATTAAGTTCATTTCTCTCCACGTCATTGAAAGAGCGTCCAACATCAAAATTTTGCCTTGTTTTACCTGCCCATATTGAGCGATCACTTTGATCGCTTCCATCGCTTGTACCGCGCCAATAATCCCGACGACAGGGGCCATTACGCCCGCTTCGACGCAAGTGAGTACGTTACTACCAAAAAGAGCGCTTAAACATTGGTAACAGGGCTCGTCTGGGTGCTGATACATAAACACGCTGACTTGCCCTTCCATACGAATCGCGGCACCAGATACCAGTGGTGTTTTAGTTTGAAAGCAGATTTTATTCAATTGGTTACGAGTATCAAGGTTATCTGATGCATCCAGCACCAAAGAATGCTGTTCAATTAATGCTTTCAATTGTGCATCTTCAAGGCGTTGATCAACGGTATTTACCGTTAAATACGGGTTAAGCATACGCAGTGACTCTGCCGCTGAGTCCACTTTTTTACGTCCAATATCGGCATCGCTATGCAGCACTTGGCGCTGTAAATTAGAGAGCTCAACCACATCATCATCGATGAGCGTGAGTGAACCAACACCTGCCGTGGCAAGGTATTGGCTTGCAGCGCAGCCCAATCCTCCTGCGCCAAGAATTAAAATAGAGCTTTGTTTAAGTGCTTCTTGTCCTTCAAAATCAAACTGTTTGAGAATGATTTGTCGGTTGTAGCGCAGTAGCTCTTGATCAGATAGGATCTCCATAGTGATCCTTAGTACAAGCTGGGATTAAAAAGTTGGATATTGACGGTTTCGCCCACTTCCACTCGGCCACGATCTTGCTCTAACACCACAAAACAGTTGGCGAGGCTCATCGAACGAAATGCTCCCGAACTTTGATTTCCGGTAGTTTCAACAACAAACTGGCCATTTTCAATTGTGTAAATACCGCGTTGGTAGTCAGTACGGCCCGGTGATTTTTTAAAGGCATTTTTAGTGATGGCTGGAATGGACTCCGGTGCTTTCCACTGAGTGTGTCCAGCCAATTTAGCCAGCATAGGTTGCACCAAGACGTATAGGGTTAATACGGCTGAGACGGGGTTGCCAGGTAAGCCACAGAACCAAGCATGATCTAATGTTCCAAATGCAAACGGTTTGCCCGGTTTTATTGCCAGTTTCCAAAAACCGATTTCTCCGAGTTCTTGCAAAATATCTTTGGTATAGTCAGCTTCGCCTACACTTACGCCGCCAGAAGTAATAACCACATCGGCCAAATGTTGAGCTTTATCAAAGGTAGCTTTTAAAGTGGCAGGGCAATCAGCAATGATCCCAAGATCAATCGCTTCACAACCAAAATTCTCAATTAATGGTTTAATGCCATAACGATTGCTGTCATAGATTTGCCCCTCAGCAAGAGGTTCACCGAGTGGTTTTAGCTCATCTCCAGTTGAGAAAAAGGCCACTTTGGGTTTACGAAAAACGGTCACATGGCTGATGCCGAGTGTGGCAATCATTGGGATATCACGCGAAGTCAAGCGAGCCCCTTTATGTAGCACTACATCGCCTTGTTTGATGTCATCACCAGTGGGGCGAATATTTTGCTGAGGCTTCGCATTCGGCTGTAGAAAGCAGATACCATTTTCGTTTTCGGTCGTTTGCTCTTGCATGATCACCGCGTCGCAACCAGCTGGAATTTTCGCGCCAGTCATAATTCGCACGCAACTGTTGGCTGGCCACGGCCCTTCAAATGGAAGACCGGCAAAAGATTTGCCAGCCAGCGGCAGGGTGGTTGACTGTTGCAGGTCAGCTAATCGAATAGCGTATCCATCCATCGCTGAGTTATCGAAAGGCGGCACAAAAATGGGTGAGAGTAACTCTTCGGCCAACACATAGCCTAACGCGTCGGCTAGCGGTAGTTTCAGCGTCGTTTGGATGGGTTTGATATTCGCTAGCATTGTCTCTAACGCTTGTTCGATAGGCATTAAGCCCGGTGAATCACAACAGCCCATGGTCGGTTCCTATAGCTTTTTTCTTTGCGAGGACTTTATCATACATTGCTTACGGGCAATAATGACCATCCTTAAAATATGGATGTAATTATTCAAAATTCCGAGTATCCTTGTCTGCCATCCGAAAGGGGTAAAAAGTAAGAGGAATCGGAATGCTAGGTCTTAGCGAATCAGCAAAGTTGGTCAAAGATGCGCTAGAGAGCCGAGGTTTGGAAACGCCTATGCGTCCAAATGAGGTTACTCGTGAAGAAAAGAAAGAAAAAATCGAACACCATATGCGTGAGATCCTCACACTACTCGGTCTTGACCTGACCGACGACAGTTTAGAAGAGACGCCCCATCGAATTGCGAAAATGTATGTGGATGAAGTGTTTTCTGGCCTTGATTATCAAAACTTCCCCAAAATTACTGTGATCGAAAACAAGATGAACGTCAGTGAAATGGTGCGCGTAAAAGAGATTACCGTGACCAGCACCTGTGAGCATCATCTAGTGACTATCGATGGTAAAGCCGCGGTGGCGTATATCCCAAGAGGCAAGATAATTGGTCTTTCTAAGATTAACCGTATTGTACGTTTTTTTGCTCAGCGCCCCCAAGTTCAAGAGCGAATGACACAGCAGATTCTGGTGGCTTTGCAAACCTTACTCGGTTCAGACGATGTCGCGGTCACCATTGATGCCACTCATTACTGTGTTAAGTCACGTGGTGTTATGGATGCGACCAGTGAAACGACCACCACAGCATTAGGCGGTATTTTTAAATCTAACCCTGCCACCCGCGCCGAATTTTTCCATGGTTTACATTAATCGAATCTCAGTTGAGTCCATCGATTAACGTTGATCAACTAAAAAAGCCCTCGCAAGTGAAGCCGAGGGCTTTTTCGTTTTACCATGCACGCTTTATTGAAACAGAGCCAAATTTTATTTAAACAGAACCAAGTACTCGCCATAGCCTTCAGCTTGCATCGCCTCTTTTGGTACAAATCGCATCGCGGCAGAGTTCATGCAGTAGCGTAAGCCGGTTGGTGCTGGTCCATCCTCAAAGACATGACCTAGGTGAGAATCTGCAAAACGGCTGCGCACTTCGGTTCTGGTATAAAAAAGCCGAGAATCGCTTTTGGTCGCAATATACGCTTCATTAATTGGCCGAGTAAAACTGGGCCAGCCCGTACCAGAACGGTATTTGTCGGTAGAAGAGAATAATGGCTCTCCGCTGACTACATCGACATAAATACCATCGGCTTTGTTATCCCAATACTCATTGTTAAATGCGCGTTCAGTACCTTCTTCTTGCGTCACGTAATATTGCAAATCAGTCAATTTGGCGCGTATCTTTTCATTCGAAGGTTTGGTGTATACCTTAACGTTGTTTTGCATTTTTTGTGCTTCGATCAATTGACGTAAGGTTTTTGGATGCTCATTACGATCTTTACCGAAGATGGTATCAAGATATTGGTCACGTCCGGAAGCATGACGGTAGTAGGTGTAACGTACTTTGCTCTTTTTATAAAAGTCTTGGTGGTACTCTTCAGCAGGCCAAAATTGGCTATATTGAATCAGCTCTGTTTTGAGCGGCTTTTTGAAGATCCCTAGCGCATCGATTTCTTGCATAAAACGCTGCGCGGTCTGCTTTTGTTCACTGTTGTGATAAAAAATGGCAGGCCGATACTGTGGGCCTCTATCAACAAACGAGCCTTGATCATCTGTCGGATCAATGTGGCGGAAAAAATGATCCAATACATTTTCGTAGCTGACAACTTGCGGATCAAAGGTCACTTGAATCACTTCAATGTGGCCCGATTTTCCTGATGAGACTTGTTTATAGGTAGGGTTTTCAAGGCTGCCACCCGCATAACCAGAGACAACGCTAATGACACCGTTGAGTTTTTCAAGATCAGATTCTGTACACCAAAAACAGCCCCCAGCTAATGTCGCGATTTGCTGATTACCAATGCTGGGCATGGTTTTAGGCTGAGTTTCTGCTTGGCTAAATAGCGAAAACAAAATAGGCACAATAAGCGCTATTGAGAATATAAAGGGAGTAAAACGTTTCATAACCGACCTTACTTATTTTTTATTGATACTGGTAAAGAACGGTGAAAAGCGCAAAAAATTACAGAGAAAGAAAACAAATAGCGTGAAGAAAACCTTGCTGAGCC
>NZ_NDIM01000061.1:0-8131 GCF_002241375.1 Vibrio sp. V19_P1S1T109
GATAAATAATAGTGCGACACTTCAAGGAGGAAGTGTCCATTTCTATCATTCAGCAACCATAGCCAGTAGCACAAATACAATATGAACAAACAAAACTAGACGACTGGTCTAATTTAAATTATAATGCCGTCCATGAATACAAAAACCCATGATACTCGCCAACACATCCTTGAGGTCGGTTACCAACTTGTCGTAACCAAAGGCTTCACCAGCGTAGGCTTGTCTGAATTATTAAAAACCGCTGATGTGCCCAAAGGCTCTTTCTATCACTACTTTAAGTCAAAAGAGCAATTTGGCGAGGCACTGATTACGGACTATTTTCAGCACTATCTAGTACGGATTAATGCCCTTTTTGACCAAGAAGAAGGAAACGCCTATCAACACTTGATGCATTATTGGCAATGTTGGTATGAGCAGAGCAATGGCTTATGTAACGCACAGCGCTGCTTGGTGGTGAAATTAAGCGCTGAAGTTTCAGACTTGTCTGATGCGATGCGTATTGCTTTACTTAAAGGTGCAGATAGCATTATTGAGGCGGTCGGAAAATGTATCCAGCAAGGGATCGACGACGGCTCCATTCACGTACAACACAGCCAGCAAACCGCAGAATTGCTTTATAACCTTTGGCTTGGAGCAAGTTTGCTCAGTAAATTGCGTCAAGATAACCAAGGGCTTGCACAAGCGCTTACGAGCACCGAACACATTTTGCAAGGCCAGTGCCCTAGTTAAGATTCACCCGCTATTTCGATAGCGGTTTTTTTGAAACCCAAACTAGACGACTGGTCTAATTTAAAATAATAAAGGACTCTCCAATGACTAAACAAACTAACCGCCGCATTGTACTCGCTTCACGCCCTGTCGGTGCACCAACGCCTGCTAACTTTCGCTTAGAACATGCGCCTAAACCAACACCTGCCGCTGGTGAAGTGCTGCTGCGTAGTGTTTATCTTTCACTTGACCCCTACATGCGCGGCCGCATGAGTGACGCTAAATCGTACGCCGATCCTGTCGCGATTGATGATGTCATGGTAGGCGGGACCGTGTGTCAAGTGGAAGTATCAAACCACCCAAAATTTGAGCAAGGTGAGTGGGTACTCGCTTATACCGGATGGCAGGATTACGCTATTTCTAACGGCGAAGGTTTACTTAAACTCGGTAAAAATCCAACCTCACCCTCATACGCACTAGGCATCATGGGAATGCCCGGCTTTACCGCTTATATGGGTTTGCTAGACATTGGCCAGCCGAAGCAAGGTGAAACTGTGGTAGTCGCCGCAGCTACTGGCCCAGTAGGGGCAACGGTTGGTCAAATTGCTAAAATCAAAGGCTGCCAAGTGGTGGGCATTGCTGGCGGTGAGGAAAAATGTCGTTACGCTAAAGAAGTATTAGGTTTTGATGAATGTATTGATCACAAAGCTGACGATTTTGCAGAGCAATTGGCTAAAACATGTGCTCAAGGGATTGACGTTTACTACGAAAATGTCGGTGGCAAAGTATTTGATGCGGTTTTACCTCTGCTTAACACAGCAGCGCGAGTTCCGCTGTGTGGTTTGATTTCTCAATACAATGCAACGTCGCTGCCTGAAGGACCTGATCGCCTCTCTATGCTGATGGGCACCTTGCTTACCAAACGAATCCGCATGCAAGGTTTCATTATTTTTGATGACTACGGCCATCGCTATAACGAATTTGCTACTGATATGACTCAATGGCTAAGCGAAGGGAAAGTGAAATACCGCGAGCAACTGATTGACGGTTTAGAAAACGCACCACAAGCCTTTATTGGTCTATTGGAAGGCAAAAACTTTGGCAAACTGGTTATCCAAATCAACCAACCACTTTAATAAGGACCGCATAATGATCAAACTTCACCATCTAAATAAATCACGCTCTAAGCGCATTATCTGGTTACTTGAAGAGCTCGGGGTTGAGTATCAAGTAGTTCCATATCAACGTGATAGCGTGACCTTTCTGGCACCGCCCGAGCTAAAAAGCGTGCATCCGTTAGGTAAGTCACCTATGATTGAAGATAATGGTTTGGTGATTGCTGAATCTGGCGCCATTACCGATTACCTGATAGAAAAATACGGCCAACACTTTGCGCCTCAGCGTGGCAGCGTGGAATATGTGCAATACCAGCAATGGCTCCACTTTGCGGAAAGCTCTGCCATATTGCCGCTGCTATTAAAGATGTTTGTTGCCAAAGATGGCTGCCAAACCAATTTCCTTGGTGGCTATGCAGAAAGCGAAACGGCCAAAGTGATGAGTTATTTTGAGCAGTGTTTAGCGGGTAAACGCTACTTAGTGGCCGATCAACTCACTGGCGCTGATTTCATGATGTCATTCATTGCTGAAATATTGCTGACCAACGGAGCGATTACTCACTTCCCGAATATTGAACGTTACTTAGAGCAGCTCGCCACTCACCCTGCTTATCTAAAATCGAACCAAATCGAAGCGCAATACGCCTAACCTTAGGTTCCTGATGACGCCACTTCGACGATAACGAAGTGGCGTTTTCATTTCCATTATGGAAATGACTACTTGATGTATTATCAATAGTGAAAAGTAACCAAGCACATTAGGATTAAACCACAATAATATAAGGGTTTAATTCATGAGCCATTCACTCGATACACAGCAACGCTTCCAAGCCATCGTCACTGACGCACACCTCTCGCCTAAACAAAAGTCACACTTCCTTGCGCTAGAGGCCGAAGCAAGCTTGCCCTATCTGAAACTCTCTCCTGAGTTGGCTCGAGCAATGGAACAAGGCATTATCTGCGATATGTTTGAAGGCCATGCCCCTTTTAAACCACGTTACGTGTTGCCTGACTACGCAAAATTTTTAGCACAAGGCAGTGAGTATTTAGAGCTTTCGCCTGCCAGTAATTTTGATGAAGCACTCAATATGTTGACCATTTTGTACCATCACGTGCCTTCAGTGACTTCTATTCCTGTCTATTTGGGGCAATTAGATAGCGTGTTATTGCCCTATGTGGGCGAACTGAGCGAAGAGTCGATTTATCAAAAATTGAAGCTGTTTTGGATCATGCTTGATCGCACTCTGCCCGATGCTTTCATGCACGCCAACATCGGCCCGAGCGACAATATTATTTGTCGGACTATTTTACGTGTCGATGCTGAACTGAAACAGATCGCTCCCAACCTTACCTTCATGTATGATCCTTCCATCACCCCTGACGATTTACTGCGCCAAGCGACCGATAATATCTGTCAATGCAGTAAACCGCACATCGCCAACTATCCGATTCATGCCACCGCCTATGGCGAGCAAGGTTTTGGTATCGTCAGTTGCTACAACTCGCTTCCTTTAGCGGGTGGCTGCAATACTTTGGTCAGAATGAATTTAAAAGAGGCCGCGAAAAAAGCCAGTGACCGCCAAACATTTTTAGATCAGATTCTACCCACTTACAGCAAATATATGATTGAGCTGATGGATGTTCGAGCTGCTCATCTGCACCAACAATCTCATTTTTTTGAAGGTTTTCTGACTCAAGAAGGGTTGATTGAAGAATCTCGTTTCGCACCGATGTTTGGCATTTATGGCATGGCTGAAGCCGTTAATCTATTACTGGAAAAGGAGCAGAGTAACGCTCGTTATGGCCATGATGATATCGCCAACCAATTAGGCATCGCCATTTCCGCCAAGCTGGCCGACATTGTACAAAACTCACCAGTCAAATATGGCTTCAACGGCCGTGCTTTGCTGCACGCGCAAGGTGGTATTAGCCTTGATCTTGATGTCACTCCGGGCGTGCGCATCCCTTATGGTACCGAACCCAACCCGATTGAATATGTGCAAGCAACGGCTGGACATCATCAATATTATACCTCTGGTATCAGCGATATTTTAACTCTGGATGAAACCATAAAGGCCAACCCAGAGGCGATGTTCAACCTATGTAAAGGAGCCCTCCACTCGGGCTATCGCGAATTTACGGCCAACGTGGCTTCGAACGATTTAGTTCGCATTACGGGTTACATGGTGAAATTATCTGAAATAGCGCAATTTGAGCAGCGCGGATCACGCACCAACACCACATTTCTTGGGGCAGAAGCGGCCAAAAACACAGCCGTGCTCAAGCGAAAAGCACGCGTGGTTAGCCATGAAATGCAATCGGCTTATCAACCAAACTCTGTCAACTAATGGTGAGTGGAAAACAGCCGCTCCGAGCAAAAGTCAGCCGAGTGCTGACTTTCTCCTGCGTTGATGGCCCGGGCAACCGACTGGTCATTTTTATGCAAGGTTGCAACTTCAATTGCTTGTCTTGCCATAACCCACATACGATTCGTCACTGTCACCATTGCGGTGATTGTGTGCCAACCTGCCCATCGCAAGCACTGCGCCTCAATGCTGACCAGCAAGTCGAATGGCTAGCAGATAAATGCACTCACTGCGATCGCTGCATTGAGCACTGCATACACCAATCAAACCCAAAAATTCATCACTACAGCGTTGAACAACTCGTGGAACTTATCCGCCGAAATCATTATTTCTTAGCCGGTATTACCATTTCAGGAGGGGAAGCAACCCTACAACTTCCGTTTATCATCGCTCTTTTCAAAGCCATCAAACGCGATGAAGAATTGAAACATCTCAGCTGTTTTATTGATAGTAATGGCTCACTATCAGAATCGGGATGGGACAAAATCTCGTCCTATTTGGATGGCGCAATGATCGATTTAAAAGCTTGGCAAGAGGAAACGCATCGGTGGCTAACCGGACGCAGTAACCATAGAGTGATACGCACTATTTTCCACCTCGCTACACTGAATAAACTGCACGAAGTGCGACTGCTGCATATACCGGACAAAAGTGATTTAGAGACTGAAATTACCGAAGTGGCGCATCTGATTAACCAGTTGCCTGCGAACGTCAACATTCGGCTCAACGCCTTCCAACATCACGGTGTGGTCGGCAAGGCCTTAACTTGGCAGCCATGCAGTGAAGGTGAAATGCTACAGTTTCATCGGAAACTAGCCGCTCAAGTACAGCGAACTGTTTACCTGCCGACAAGCTACGCCTAGCGTCGAAAACCACCATATCCATAGGCTACCTATATTAGATTAATAACCCGTACCATTTTGCCTAATGCATAACGCTCACCTATGCTTATCCAAACAGGCACTAACCGTTTAGCAAAAGGCCGAGCACTCGCTCTCATCACATAAAAAGGAAAGCATCATGATTGAATGGGATTTCTTACATCTTTTCGATACTCAAGAGCTCTTTATCTTTTATTAACGAGAACCAATATTATTAACGAGAGCCAACCTCATTTTAAATAGCAGCCGCAATTTCACCTTCAATATCCTTTTGCGGCTCTTTTTGTACTGGCGGAACTTGCCCTTCTTCTACAGCGTGTTGGTAACATCCACTTAGCTTAATGGCTAAATACATGTCCGCACGAATCACCACGCCGCCGTCACCCGTTGAAATTCCAGCGATCTCACACCATTTTCTCAAACTGCGTTTACGCCCCGCTAGCACTAAACGAATACCTCGTTTTTTCAAAATGCTTTGCACGTCCGATAACATCGCCATGACGCTTAAATCTAAATGGGTAAAACTCGACACCGCATCAATAATCACGCACCCCACACTCATGCCCGCCGATTCAGTGTGAAATAAAATACGACGTTTAAAGTAAGGCGCATTGAAATAAGTCAGCGGAGAGTTGAAACGATAAATCACCAAACCCGGTATTGGTTTCGCCTTCGCTGACGTATCAATCGTGCGAATCGTGCCTTTATCATCCAAACCCAATGTTTGATCACTTGGCCGCATCACGGTGCGTAAGAACTGAAACAGACCCAGTAATACCGCAAGAGTGATGCCGGGGATAACGCCAATGACCAATACAGCGATGAAGGTTAAGCTTGCCAAATAGAAGGCGTCTTTATCACGCTTGTGTAAACTCCAAATCCCTTTCAGATCCAGCAACGAGATAGACGCGATAATCAACACAACTCCCAATGCAGCAATCGGAATGTATTGTAGTGGCTGATACGCCACAATCGCGACAAATCCAATCACAATCGCTGCAATAATCGAAACTAATTGCGATTTTCCACCATTAGCGTCATTCACCGCCGTACGTGAATCCGCCCCACTGATGGCAAAACCTTGTGAAAATGCAGAAGCAATATTAGCTAAGCCAAGCGCGCGAAACTCTTTGTCGGCGTCAATATCATAACCATTTTTTGCCGCAAAACTGCGCGCAGTGAGCATCATACTGACAAAGCTCACCATCGCTAAGTTCAAAGCGGGCATGACTAATTCACGGCTCACCCCTAGATCAAATAGAGGGGTTTGGAATATCGGTAACCCACCTTGGATTAAACCAACAACTTTAACTCCAAGATGTTCAGCGCCAAAAAACCACACCCAAAATGCAGCAGCGATTATAGCCAACATCGCTGCTGGCCAATTGGGTCTGACACGCTTACACAGAAAATAAACCACCACTGTCAGCGCACTTATCAATAAGGTTTGCCAATGCAAATCAATCAGCAAGGATGGCGCTTCCACGATACGCTCTAGTAGATATTGCTGCTCATATTTCAGCCCAAATACTTTAGCAAATTGACCCACGATAATGGTCAGAGCAACACCGTTTAACAACCCAAGTAAAATAGGGCGAGAGAGAAAATCGGCTAAAATACCGAGTTTGAAACGACTGGCCAGCAAACACCATACACCAGTCATTGCCGTCATTGTCATGACCAACTGCCAGTGTTTGAGAGGATCGCCCATCGCCAGCGGTGTCACTACCGCCGCAATCACTGCGCAAGTTGCCGCGTCTGGGCCTAAGATCAACTGCCTAGACGTGCCAAAAATCGCGTAAACCAACATCGGCAATACGCAGGAATATAAGCCGACAATCGCGCTTACTCCAGTGAGCTGCGCGTACGCTATCGCGACAGGCAGTGCAACCGCAACCACAGAAAGCGCCGCACGTACGTCATCCATCAACCAGCGAGTTTCATAGTCTTTCAGTTGGTGTAAACCCGGCATCCACTGTTGTACAAATGCACTATTCAAATTGCCTCCCCCCTCTTCTCGCAACAAGGTTTTCACATTAAGCATAACTCATTGCTAACAAACTAGCGCTTATAATTGGCTGATTTTATTGAAGTATGAGAAAAAGAAAAAGTGCAGGAAAAAGATCGCCTCCATAGGTCGACTTATGTGAAAATAGCCCACTCCATTTCACTCGCCTAAAGTTGTACTTATGAAATTTCAAGCTGCCATTTTTGATATGGATGGACTGTTACTCGACACGGAACGTGTCTGCCTTACGATATTCGAACAAGCTTGCCACGCAGTTGGCATCCCATTTTTAAAAGAGGTTTATCTCTCGGCTATTGGTCGCAATGCGGCAGGCATTGAACAAGCACTGCGCGCAGGCTACGGGCCAGAATTAGACTATCCGGTATTACATACGGAGTGGCGTAAACGTTACGATGCCGTGGTGAAACACCAGGCGATCCCAGTGAAAGAAGGGGTTATCGAGTTATTACAATGGTTAAAAGCCAATCGTGTTCCTACTGCTGTCGCAACATCAACCCAAAAAGACGTGGCACAAATTAAGCTGCGCCTTTCAGGCCTTGAGCAATATTTTGACTCGTTCACAACCGGTTGTGAAGTGACACATGGCAAACCCGATCCTGAGATTTATCTACTCGCTGCGCAACGTCTTGGCGCTGAACCGACCCAATGTTTAGCCTTTGAAGATTCTAATAACGGCGTGCGATCCGCCGTGAGTGCGAATATGATCACCTACCAAATTCCTGATCTCGTCGAACCCAGTGAAGAAGTTTTGGCGCTTGGACACCAAGTGGTCCCCTCACTACATCACGTTTTAACGGCCCTGAAAAACAGTAATTGAGCGGTTTTTCATGCGTCGGCTGATTTTGATTACCACAGCCAGGCAGCGTGGTATTGCAATTACAGGTAGCTAACAAGTAACAAGGGGATATCGTTGATACCCCCTTCTTTAGTCAATAATAAAGATTCGTTAATGTTTAGGTGGCGTACCTTCACAATTAGAAACCACCGCGTCAATTTGTATTAACGCATCCATAGGCAGCTCTGAAACACCAA